>DASRME010000001.1:0-5311 GCA_035648095.1 Atribacterota bacterium
CCTTGCCGCCGGAAGAGTTTTCCCCGTCTACTCCTTCATATCCCGGAATCCAGGGTTCTTCTTTAATGATTGCTGGTTTTTCCGGCTTTTTATCAGATATTTTCTCTTTTTTACCCGAAACAATATCCTTGGGCATTTCAACTATAGTCGGGGTTTTCTTGTTAATCAGATACTGCTGTCCAATCCCTAAAAGAGTAGAGGCAAACCAGTACAGGGTCAAACCGGAAGGCAGGGTGAAACTCATAAAGCCAATCATTAAAGGCATCATAATGGTCATCATTTTCTGAGTCTGTTGAGCAGAACCTCCGTCTTTGCCTGTGGTGCCGTCGGGGGAGGTCATCTTTTGTTGAATATACATGGAACCTCCTATTAAAAAGGGCATTATCCCGAGATATTGTATCCCAAAAATTCCCTTTTCTCCCAGTTTGATTAATTGGTCTGGTGCCGCCAAGCCCGCAACGATTTTGGGGACACCCTCAACCATAATTTGAACTTGCCTGGGTATCCATAAAAAACCTCCGGCTATTTTGCCAAAAGTATCTAAATATTCAAATTTTCTTAAAACCTGGAAAAGTAAAATCAATATGGGCATTTGAATTAACAAAGGCAAACATCCGCTCATAGGATTCACTTTATGTTCCTTGTATAAAGCCATTAACGCTTTATTTAATTTTTCCTTATCATTCTTATATTTATCCTGTACTTCCTTCATTAAGGGCTGGATCTTCTGCATCTCCCGCATGGAAACCATCTGTTTTTGCATCAAGGGATATAAGATTACCCTGATAAGAACGGTCATCAAAATAATAGCGATACCATAATTGTGGGTAAAGCTATAAAAAAATACTATTATTTTGGCGAAAATATCGCCTAAAGAACTCCATAGACTTCCCAAATGTTTTTCTCCTTTATCTTATTTACATTAAATTATTATGTTTAATTTTTATTTTTTATGTGAACAAACCCCAAAAGAATCGGGAAGGGGGTCATAGCCACCCGGATTAAATGGATGGCAGCGCGATATTCTCCTCATAGAAAGCCATAGACCTTTTAAAAGGCCATGTTTTTCCAGGGCCTGTGCGGCATACTCAGAACAAGTGGGATAAAACCTACATGTAGCAGGCTTTAAAGGGGATATATGTTTCTGGTAAAAACCTATTAGTAAAATAATTATTTTTTTCATATTATAAAATATTTAATGAAACTCTATTTTTCTTTAAGAGCATAGATTTTCTTTATTTTAGTTTAAATCTCCTGTCTGCTGCTTTTTTATAAAAACAATCTCCCTTTACAAAAAAGGGTTTCTAAATCATGACATATCTCAAAATAACTTGATTCCCCAATGTTGTTTTTGGCCAGCACAATTATATCGTATCCTAAAGATAATTTCTTGTTTGCCAGCCGGAGTGCTTCTTTCAACCGTCTCTTTGTCTTATTTCTAAAGACTGCTTTCCCCGTCTCTTTTTTTACTATTATCCCGGGTCTGTTAAAATTATAATCATTTTTTAAAATGAATATAATTAAGCTCTTGCCTTCAATTCTTCTTCCTTCCGAAAAAACCTTCTTAAATTCAATAGTTTTTGATAATTTTCCTTTTATCAAACTTCCTCTTCTGTAAATAAAATTAATTATCCGGATACTGTAAGGCGCTTGCGACCCTTTAAACGCCTCTTCTTTAATACCAACCGGCCGGCCTTAGTACTCATTCTTTGACGAAATCCATGAACCTTCAGTTTCTTTCTGGTATTTGGTTGATAAGTCCGCTTCATTTAACTAACTCTCTCCTTATATATTAAAATGTAGAATCTAAAATTCATTGAAAATTATATCTTTAATGCACTCCAAATGTCAAGTTTCCGAGAAAGTATTTGGATAGGCATCTGAAATTTAATTTTAAAGCCTAGCCTTTTTTTAATAAAAAATGTTTAAAAGAATAAAATATTTTTGCTTAATAAAAATATTTTTGCTATTATAAATAAAAAAATAGGGTATTTCTACCTAAGTTATCCACAAATGTTAATAAACTGTTAATAACTTCTTTAAAGCCTTTGCTTTTGGTCATTTAACAATCTATAAATAAAGTATTAAAGTTTCTTTTTTTCAAGGAAGATGTTAAAATTCAATAATAAAATTCTTTTGGAGTTTTCCACATCTAATTGTGAACTTTGGGGAAAAATCATAAAACCCTCATGATTTATAGGTTTTTGAAAATAATTTATACTTTGATAACCCTTTTTCAATCTATAAAACTTTTATAATTAAATTTAGACAAAAAATATTTAGTTGTTCGGGAAGGTATATTAATATGGAGTTTACAGAGATTAAAGAGCTATGGAATAAAGCCTTGGAAATAATTAAAGAAGAATTGAAGCCCCATGCTTATAATAGCTGGTTCAGCCAAACAAAGGTGATTAAGTTCGAAGACAATGAATTTGTAATTTCGGCTCCCGGAGACTTCTGTAAAGACTGGTTAGAAAAACACTACACCGGGTTTACTAAAGACGTTTTAAAAAGAACTCTCGGTTTAGGCTTGGATGATAATTTAAAAATAAAATTTGTGGCTGCTGATCAAAAATTTTCTGTACCTTCCCCGTCTACCCCTAAAAAGAAAATTACTACTAAATCAAGGCCTTACTTTAAAGATACCAGCCTTATTTTAAATTCAAAATATACTTTTGACGATTTTGTAGTAGGCAATGGTAATCGCTTTGCCCACGCAGCCTGTCTTGCGGTAGCCCAGTCTCCGGCAAAAGCCTATAATCCGCTCTTTATATATGGGGGAGTAGGTTTGGGTAAAACTCATTTAATACAGGCAATCGGTAATTATATAGCACATCAAGATAATAATGCTAAAGTTTTATATATATCGTCAGAAAAATTTACCAATGAATTAATTAATTCTATAAGAGATGACCGCACTGTCTCCTTTCGTGATAAATACCGTAGTGTAGATATTTTATTAATTGATGATATACAATTTTTAGCTGGGAAAGAGAGGACTCAGGAAGAATTTTTTCATACTTTTAATACTTTATATGAATCTAATAAACAGATAGTCATTACCAGTGACCGACCTCCAAAAGATATTACTACTTTAGAAGAACGTTTAATATCTCGTTTTGAATGGGGATTAACAACTGACGTCCAAGCCCCTGATTATGAGACCAGAATTGCTATTTTAAGAAAAAAGGCCCAGTCAGAATCTTTAAATATACCTGCTGAGGTAATCGATTTTATCGCTGAAAAAATTCCCTCTAATATTAGACAATTAGAGGGGGCACTCACTAAATTAACTGCCTATTCTACCTTAACTAAAAAGGAATTATCCATTCCTTTAACTCAGGAAATATTAAAAGATATCATCCCTTTAGAAAATAAAAAGGTCTCTATTAGTCAAATTCAAAAAATAGTCTCAGATTATTATAATATTAAGTTTAATTCTTTGTTATCTAAAAAGAGGACTAAAGATATTGTTCTTGCCAGACAGGTTGCTATTTATCTTTCCCGGGAATTAACTGATCTTTCTTTGACTTCAATTGGGGAAGCTTTTGGGGGGAAAGATCATACCACTATTATTCATTCTTATAATAAAATTAAAAATAATATTATAAAAGATAATAATTTCAAAGGCATTATAAATAATTTAATATTAAATATTAAAAAAGGCTAATTGTTAATAACTCTTTAATAATATGTTAAAAACTTTTAGTTATTAGATATTTTATTTATTTAAAAATTAAAAAATGGGGAATCTGTTAATATTTAAAAATTTTATCCCTGATTTTATCCACAGGTCTTCTATAATAAAATATTAAGGTTTATTTTTCTTTCCCCAGTTTTAACAGTACTATTACTAATAATACTATCTCTTTATTTAATTATTTAGAGAAAAGGAGTAAAGATATGAAAATTATTTGTTCTCAAGAAAATTTATTACACGGAATTCAAACAGTACAAAGAGGGATATCCAGTAGAATAGGATTACCTATTTATAATGGAATACTTTTTGAGGCAAATGAAGATAATAAAATTCATCTATTTGCAACCGATTTAGAAATTGGAATAGACTGTTATATCCCGGCTCAAGTTATTGAGGCCGGTTCTACAGTTATTCCTAGTAGAATAATAAGTGAATTAATTAAAAGATTTCCTGAAGGAAAAATAGAAATAGAGTGTTTAAATAATAATATTACCACGGTTAAAGAAAATAATTCTAATTATAAAATTCTAAGTTTTTCTGCAGAAGAATTTTCTAATTTTCCGGAAATAAAGATAAAAGCCAAAATTAAAATAAACCAAAAGTTATTTAAAGAGACTATTCAACAAGTTATATTTGCTACATCTCGTGATGAAAATAGAAATTTTTTAAATGGAGCCCTATTTAAAATAACAGACAATAAAATTGAAGTAGTTACTACTGATAGTCATAGACTATCTCTTAAAAATATTAAACCAACAAATATTGAAAATACTTATAAAGATGGAATAGAAGTGATTATTCCTTATCGAGCTCTATCAGAATTATCCAGAATCCTGTTGGATGATGAGGAAGTATTTATAGAAGTTAAGGTTGGGGAAAAACAGATTATCTTTATTTTATTTCCTGAGAGTCAAAAGAATAGTATAAGAATATATTCCCGGTTAATAGAAGGGCAGTTTCCTGATTACCACCAGATTATTCCGGATTCATTTAAAACTGAAATAAAAGTGAATACTGAGGAGTTTAGGGATAAGATGGAAAGAATATCTCTTTTTGTAAGAGAAGATTTAAATACAGTAAAGATAGAAGTTGTCAATAAAGAAGATGACCAAAAAGAGGGAAAATGTGAAATAATTTTAAAAGCAGAAAGTCCGAGTACCGGTGAAGCTTTTGAAGAAATTTCCTGTTTAAAAAAAGGAGAAGATATTATTATAACTTTTAACACTAATTATATTTTAGACGTATTAAAGATAATAAAAAAAGAAAATACTATAATAAAAATGAATGATCCACTTAATCCAGTAATTATTACTCCGGACGAAGATAAAGACTATACTTATATTTTAATGCCAGTAAGGACCGACTAATTAGTCGTTACTAAATAAACTTAATATGAAATACACAGCGCGTAGTCCATATTATTATAAATAAAACATTTCTTATATATTTTATTTTATTCTCAAATCTATTCTATTTAAAATTATAGTTTAATAGATTAAAAAACACACCTATTTATTATAAATTTCTCTTTCTTAATTATATACTACAAGCTATATATTCTAGTCTAACTCTCTTTATGCTATACAATATTTCTTTTTTAAGATATACTAT
>DASRME010000002.1:0-3618 GCA_035648095.1 Atribacterota bacterium
ATTTTGAACTGGATATAGTAAAATATACTAAGGCAGGTGCTAGCTGGTGCATGGCTCAACATCGGGATGCCCTTAGCAGATTGGCCGAAGCTTCTAAAATTAGCGATTTTTTTATTACTGAATCCGGGATTAAAGTAAATGAAACACATTTTGAGGATGATAATAAATATGGAGTAATTTATGTCGGAGCGGTGGAGGGAAATTTCCGGGAAGCTTTAAAGAGATATAACTTAAAACTCTCCTGGCTAAAGATAGGAATGGTTCACCCCTTACCTGAAGAAAGGATAAAAAAGTTTTTAGAAAAAGTAGATAGGGTGCTTGTCTTAGAAGAATTAGATCCTCTTGTAGAGGCGGAAGTGATGAGGATTGCCTTTCTCTTAAACAAGAAAGTTGAAATTTTAGGAAAATTTGATAAAACCCTTTCTTTAATTGGAAATTATTCCTTTAAAAAGATAAAAAATGCTCTTGAGGTTTTCTTAAAAACAAAACTTGAGCCTGGGCAGGATCTTAAAATTTTAGAGAGAGCTAAAAAATTAGAAGTCAAACGTCCCACTTCTTTCTGTATAGGTTGCCCTCACCGGGGGACTTATTTTGCTCTGAATAAGGCGATCAAGAATTTAAAGTACAAAAAAGAGGAAATTATTATTACCGGGGATATAGGATGTACCATTTTAGGCATGAGTAAGCCTTTTGAGAGTTGTTGGACCGAAGTGGCTATGGGGGCGAGTATAGGATTAGCCCAGGGATTTAAATGGGCAGGCATTAAAAAACCAGTGATAGCTACCATAGGAGATTCAACTTTCTTTCACGCCGGTATTCCTCCTCTTATTAATGCAGTTTACCAGAAAGTCCCACTAACGATAATTATTTTAGATAATGGATGGACTGCCATGACCGGTTTTGAAGAGAACCCCGGGACCATTCACTTAGACGATAGCAATACTAAAAGAGTTGATATTGTCGAAATTTGTCATGGTTGCGGCATAGAAGATATTCAGATAATCGACCCCTATCAGAACAAAAAAGCGATAGAGAGTATAATGAAGGCGATAGAATACCCGGGGGTTTCGGTAATAGTTTCCCGTCGAGAGTGTGCTCTTCAAACTAAAAGAAGAAAAATTAAATTCCCCCAGCGTAAAGTAAATATAGATAAATGTACCGGCTGTAGGGCATGTTTGAGCTCTTTGGCCTGTCCGGCAATGATGTTTCATCCTAAAGATGCCAACAGTAAAGCCTATATGGAAATAACTTCAGCCTGTTTTGGCTGTGGGTTATGTGAATTTACTTGTCCAACAGGGGCGATAGAGGTGATAAAAGATGGAAAATAATTTTTACTTGATCGGAGTAGGTGGACAGGGAGTAATAAGATTAGGGGAAATTATTGCCGATTATGGATTAAGAAAAGGCGAGAAAGTGAAATTTTTTAAAGAAGTGGGCATGGCTCAGAGAGGTGGCCCGGTTCATTGTGAAGTTAGGATAGGTAATGTATTTGGATCGAGGATTTCTCCTCTCTCTTCTGATATAATGTTAGTAATGGAATTATCCGAAGGATTAAAAAGTTTAGAATTTATTAAACCGGGAGGAACAGTTATATTAAATAGAAAAAGGATATATCCTATTGATATAATGGCTCATCCCGAAAAGTACCCTCAGGATGAGGAGATAATCAAATTATTTAAAGAGGCAAAAGCAAAAATAATCTGGATAGATGCTGGGAAAATAGCCTCAGAGGCCGGACTTCCTATTGCAGAAAATATTGTCTTGCTGGGTGCCCTCTCTTTTATCTCTTCATTTGATAAAGAATTTGTTATTAATATGTTAAAGAAACATATCCCTCGCGAATTAGATAAAAATATTTCTGCTTTTCGCGAAGGGTACAAGACAGCAGAAGGAATGGATAAATGAAAAGTATGGAAAATTTTTTTAATCCTCATTCAGTAGCTATCTTTGCTTCAATGAAAGAAGGAAAGACCGGATATGAAATAGTAAAAAATATGGTGGATGGAGGGTTTAAGGGAGAAATTTATCCCATAAACCGGAACGGAAGTGAAATATTTGGTCAAAAAATTTATTCTGAGTATAATGATTTAGAAATTGATTTAGCTGTTATTGCTATTCCGGGGCAATTTATTCCTTCGCTTTTAGAAGATTTGGGGAGAATAGGCGTTAAGTCAGTAGTTATAATTTCTGCCGGTTTTTCAGAAGTAGGAAATATCAAAGAAGAAGAAGAGATAAAAAATATAGCCAAAAAACATCAAATGAGAATTATAGGTCCAAACTGTGCAGGAGTTATGAACACCGGTTGCAATCTCTTTGCCAGTATTGAAGTTAGAGCACTTCCAGGTGAAACTGCCTTTATTACCCAAAGCGGTGCTCTGGGCGGGGCAGTCTTAATGATGGCAGAAGAGTTGGATTTTGGTTTTTCCAAATTTGTAAGTTACGGGAATAGATGTGATGTAGACGAAGTAGATTTAATTAAATATCTTGAAGATGACCCTCGGACTAAAGTGATCGCTCTCTATATTGAAGGATTGGAAGAAGGGAGAAGGTTTTTGGCTCAAGCAAAAAAGACCACTCTTAAAAAACCGATTGTTGCCATTAAAGCGGGGAAGAGTAAAGCGGGAATGAGGGCAACTTCTTCTCATACCGGTTCTCTGGCAGGAGAAGATAAAATCTATGATGCTGCTTTTAGGCAAGCCGGTATTTTACGGGTAGAAGGGATAGAGGAGATGTTCGATTTATGCCGGGGTCTAATTCATTACCCGAAAGTCAAGGGGAATAAGATCGGAGTGATTACTAATTCAGGGGGTCCTGCAGTATTGACTACAGATAAATTAGAAGAATTAGGATTAATGGTATCCGAACCTTCCGAAAGTTTAAAAAATAAGCTAAAAAAAATTCTTCCCCCTCATGTCTCCTTGGGAAATCCTTTCGACCTTCTGGCTTATAGTGGAGCTGAAAATTTTGCCCGGGTCAGTAAAATTATCTCCTCTGAATATGATGCCATCATTGCCATCTTTGTTCCCACTGCTTCCATGGATTCCGCAGAGATTGCCACCGCTTTAGGGAAAATAAAAGAAGAAATAAAAATACCTATATTCGCTAATTTTATGGCTGGCAGATTAGTAAAAGAGGCTATTAGAGAATTAAAAAAATATGAAATCCCCAATTATGAAACCGGAGAAAGATGTGCGAAAGTTATTCAGCAGATATATAAAAACAGTCAATACAACTAGATAACTAAACAAACAAGGAGCTAGAGATGCACCGAATTATCGAAAAAGCTAATAAAGAGAAAAGGTCTCTGCTAGAGACAGAAGCAAAAGAATTGTTAAAGGAATATGGATTTACTGTTCCTGATTTCAGATTAATAAAGAGTGAAGATGAAATTACCGGATTGGCCAAAGAAATGAATTTTCCGATTACCATGAAAATTGTCTCTCCTGACATCATTCATAAAACAGATACAGGAGGAGTAAAAATAGGGCTAAAAGATGAGAAGGAAGCTAAATTAGCTTATCAGGAAATTATTTTCAAGGCTAAAGAATATAACAAAGAAGCACAAATTTTCGGGGTGATTACTTATTCGATGGTTCCCAAGGCAACAGAGATTATTAT
>DASRME010000003.1:0-2551 GCA_035648095.1 Atribacterota bacterium
ATGATAATAATTTTAAAGCAATGGAAATCAGGCCGTGGCAAAAAGGTCAAGGAAGATTTATGATGGGAGGAAATCGGTAATTTTTTGTTTTCCTGATTATTTACCTTCTTCATTTGTGGATTGTTGACTATTTAATCCTAGGTTTAAATCTAATTCTCTGCCATTTTCTAAATCATTAAGTAGTCTATTCTTTGCTTCCATAAATTGAGCACTATACTGAGGATCCACTGAAAAAGCAGCGGGGAGTTTAAGTTTTAAAAAATCCACCTTTTTTCCGTTTTCACTGATAGAAAAATCTAAATGCGGACCTGTTGCCAGACCAGTAGCCCCCACATATCCTATTATCTCACCCTGTTTCACCTTCTGGCCATTTTTTAATCCTTTGGCAAAACGGGAAAGGTGACCATAACCGGTTATGTAATTATTGGGATGGCGGATTTTAATATAGTTTCCATAACCATTATCCCAACCGGCATAAATTACCGTTCCGTCTCCGATAGTAGAAATCGGAGTCCCGGCTGGAGCAGCATAATCGATAGCCAGATGGGGACGCCAAGTTCTTAAGATAGGGTGTAAACGGTTATTAGAAAAATAAGAACTGATATATTTATAGGTTAAGGGAGCCCGCAAGAAAGCCTTCTTTAATGATTTTCCTTCTTCGGTATAATAATCCATATGCCCAGAGGGGTCTTCAAACAGAATGGCAGTATGTTTACTCAGAAGTTCCCCTTCGTATTCGGCAGCAAGTATCTTTCCCCAACGATAAAAATCTCCCCTATATTGTTTTTCTACCAAAATATTAAAAGCATCTCCCTCCCGGCATTCGGTAAGAAAGTCGATCTGCCAGGCAAATATCTCTGCTAATTGCAGGGCTAATTGAGGTGAATTTGCACATTCTAACATAGATTCATAAAGAGAATATTTGATTTTCCCTTCAAGCCGAACAACTTCTGTGGATACTTCTTCTTTGGTTACCTTTAAATCTTCTGAATCAGAGTCAGGAATTTCTATATAGTAAATATCAATAGGATTGGGCTTATAAATAAATTCTTTTATCTTTCCTTCCGGATTATATTTCAAAGAATATTCACTGCCAACCGGAAGATAGTTAAAATCTACTACTGGCTTAACTTTTTCTTGCAAGCTGAGTATCTCAGCTGCAGAGACACCTTCTTTAATTAAAGATGCATAAAGGGTATCTCCAGCCTGCAAATTACCATCAATGGTAATTATTTCTTCCCGCAGAGATATTTCTTCTGAAACTACCTCAGGAACATCTTCCGCCTCCTCTACAATCTCTGATTTTAAAATTTCTTCTGAAACAGGAAGGGCATCGCTGCTTTGTTTTGCGGAAAACAGTGGAAGAATCTTAAAATAAATTGTTCCTATGACTAACAATAGAATAAATAGTCCACCAATAATCATTTTTATTTTTCTTACTCTTCGTTTTTTGTAGGAAGAAGTGGGGCGATAAGAACGATAGTAATATTTTTTCTTTGCCAAGACCTCTAATATCCTTTACAATTAAATTAGTCGTAGTACAAGAAGACACAGCACACTGTGCCTCTACTAAACACAATACGATCTTATTCTGACTTCTGGCTTATTTTTCCTTAACCAGTTAATCAACCTGATTTTAATTCTTAAACCGGTTAACTATATTAACTTGAAACTTATATCTTTAATCGGGCAATTGGTAAATAGGTAAATTGGTTAATTCAATAACTATACACTTATAGAATACTTTTTTAATTCTGCTACATAACAATCATATACTCTATTATTAAAGCATACAAATACAATTTTTTCTACAAAATTATTTCTCTTTAAAAAATTTATAGCTTCGGTGATAGCGATTTTGGTGGCGCGCTCCAGGGGAAACCTGTATGCCCCAGTGCTTATTGAAGGAAAACTCACTGTTTTGAGCTGGTGTTTTTCTATTAAGGCAAAACAGCTCTGATAACATTGAGCAAGATACTCGTCTTCTTTGTAATTTCCACCTCTCCAGACAGGACCAACAGTATGAATCACCCATTTGGCTGGCAATCGATAACCTCGAGTTATCTTCGCTTCCCCGGTTGGGCATCCTTTTAGCTTACGGCATTCTTCTAAAAGATCTGGGCCAGCTGCACGATGAATAGCCCCATCTACTCCCCCGCCGCCAAGAAGCGAATTATTGGCTGCGTTAACTATGGACTCTACCTGCTGTGCGCTAATATCACCTTGCACAACCTCAATTCTATCAGACATATTACTCTACTTCTTTTCGTTTTTTATATTTTATATAAGTATTATTAAAATACCTGTCTGTCATAGAAGCAATATAGTCTACTACCACCTGTTCAGGCAAATTGCCATTTAGATAATCTACTCCCTTATTTTTGCCCCTATTAAAGATCCATTCTTTAAAAATTAGAGAATCTTCGTTGCCCTTTTTAAGGTCATCAAGAAATTGGTCAAAAAGATATACAAACGCCCTTTTAAATCTAGTTTTTTTTGCTTTTAGACTTGGATTTTTATATATCCTTTCTGTATTAAATTGTTTTAATTC
>DASRME010000004.1:0-2644 GCA_035648095.1 Atribacterota bacterium
ATATCTTAAATAGATATAAATGGAAGAGATGATAAGATTAAGTATTACCAGGGGGAAAGCTATTTTAACAAAATACCAGAAGGGAATTGGTTGTTTATTTTTTTCAGCAATGTCGGCAACTATCAAGTTAGAAGCTGTACCTATTAGAGTACCATTGGCTCCGATATTTGCTCCCAAGACAAGTGCCCACCACAATATATTTACAGAGGATCCTAGATAGCGAGAAGTATTTTCAATTATGGGAATAGCCAAAGCTATAATAGGTATATTATCAAAAAAGGAAGATGTAAAAGTGGATACACCTAATATGGCGAAACTTAAAAGATTTGTGCTTCCTTTAGTAAGATCTATGAGCTTAGAAGACGCAATTTCAATGAGACCATTTTCCTCCAGGGCACCGGCTAAGACATTTAATCCAATGAGAAAGAAAATTATCTTCCAGTCAATTTGAGAATAAATATCGTCAGGTTTATCATGGCTAACAAAGAGGAGTATCATTGCTCCGGTTAAATAGACAATAGATAGGTCTAAATTGATTAAATGTGAGAAAAATGAAGCTATAATGGTAATACTTAAAATTAATAAAGAATTTTTTAATAGAGGAAGATTGGTGATAGCCCTTCTTTCGTCAATTTTATTAAGGTGAAGGATAATATCATTTTGTGTATTATTCTTTTTAAAAGTATTTTTAAAAAGAATAATTAAATAAAAAACATTAAATAAAATAAGTATTATAGAAATTGGAGTTGTGTGATAAATGAAATCGTAGAAATTCAGTTTTGCCGCAGAACCTATCATTATATTAGCCGGTGTGCCAATATAAGTAGCTAACCCACCAATATTGGCAAATATAATTTCAGAAATTAGAAAAGGTAAGGAGGATATTTCTAAGATATGCGTGATGGCTAAAGTAATATTTACCAAAAAAAGTAAGGTAGTGATTTCATCTAATATAGAGGAAAGAAAACCGGCCAACAAAGAAAGAGAAATTAAAAGGATTAAAGGATTTCCTTTGCTATATTTGGTAGCTTTTAAAGCTAAATATTGGAATATCCCACTCTCTTTTGCTATGATAGTAAAGATCATCATTCCAATGATAATTCCCAATTTATTAAAATCTATATAAGTAATAGCCTTATTAAAGGTTATTAATCCTAAAAGGACAGTTAAAATTGCCCCAAAAAAAGTAGAAGTTGTTCTAATTCTACGGTTGGTAAATATTAAAAAATAAGTTATAATTAAAACAATTAAGCTAAGAATTAATTTAATCATTTTATCATTCCTTAAAGCGCTTATTATTGGTTTAAAAACATAGTAAAAGCCCGAATAAACTATAGGATATACTAATAAAAATTATAACATATAATTTTTATTTATAAACTAATTAAATTAAGGACATTTTAATATATGAAAAGATATTTATGAAAAAGGAGAAATAGAAAATGTGGTTAGATTTTCTTTCAGGATCATTTTCCAAAAGTATAGGAATTGATTTAGGCACTTCTACCACTCTTGTATATATTAAAGGGAAAGGAATTGTCCTATATGAACCATCAGTTGTTGCTTTTAAAGATAGAGGGAATAAAATATTAGCAGTAGGAGAAGAAGCGAAAAAAATGGTGGGAAGAACTCCTCAAGACATATTTACCGTTAGACCGTTAAAAGAAGGGGTGATAGCTGATTTTGAAGCTACTGCGGAAATGTTGAAATATTTTATTAAAAAAGTCCATATTCCTAATCGTTTTACAAGATCTACAGTTATAATTTGTGTTCCTTCCGGAGTTACGGAAGTAGAAAAAAGAGCAGTATCAGAAGTTGCTTATAAGTGCGGAGCAGGACGAGTATTTTTGATAGATGAAACCATAGCAGCAGCTATAGGTGTAGGGCTTCCTATATTTGAACCAATGGGAAATTTGATAATAGATATAGGCGGGGGAACTTCCGAAGTAGCGATAATATCTTTAGGAGGAATAGTAATAAGCGAATTGAGTCAAGTTGCCGGGGATTATATCAGTGAGACTATTGGTAAATATGTTAAGCAAGTACATAATTTATATATTGGTGAATTAACTGCCGAAGAAATTAAGCTTGGTTTATCTGTAGGTAGGTCAGATGAAGAAAATAGTAATTATGAGATTCGAGGAAGGGATAAAATTTCCGGTCTTCCTAAAATAATTAAAATTTCTAAAGATGAATTGAGGGAAACTCTTTCTGGACCTCTAAGAATTATTGCAAATGCAGTGAGAGTAGCTTTGGAAAAAACACCTCCTGAATTGATTTCTGATATTGTGGACAAGGGAATAATTATGACTGGCGGAGGTTCACTATTAATGGGATTAGCAGAACTTTTACAAGAAGAGATAGGCATCCCGGTCTTTATACCTCCAAAACCAGTATACTGTGTAATCAAGGGAATAGGAAAGGCTTTGGATGATTTTAATTTTTATCAAAGAGTGTTAATTAAAACTTCTAGAAGAGTCTGAATTAGTATCTAGTATATCGTATTTCGTATATCGTGAAGAAAATAGAATTCATTAGTCAGGAGCCAAAATCTAAAAAACAGAAGCAATAAGATTATATAGAGTTTTGCATTTAGTGTATAAATTCATTACGAAATACGCAATACGATATACGATATACGTAT
>DASRME010000005.1:0-2693 GCA_035648095.1 Atribacterota bacterium
GTACAACGGCCTTAATACCCTTCGGGAAAAGACTATGATCGCCCTCAGAACGGCTGGAGGTGTGATGCTGTTTGATGTAAATGAAGACACCTATGATGATAGCAGCGTAGTATCTATGATAGATGATACCCTTACTGCAACGGAGGGACTGAGCAGGGAAGAAATCAGTAACTACATATGGGTTGTGATAGATAATGAACCAGTTTCATTCACTTCAAAGGACGGGATGGGAATGCCGTTTATTAATGAGAATAACAGGACGCTTGTTCCAGTACGTAAGCTGCTTGAATCCATCGGTGCCGAGGTCAGTTATATTTCAGATGCAGTAGGAAAGGTTGTTTCGGTTGGTGCAGCCTTTAATGGAACACATATTAATCTTAATATAGACAGTTATAAGTATACTGTAAATGGAAAAGAATTAACCATGGACACTGCAGCTGAAATAAAGCAAGGACGAACCTATATCCCAGTTCGTCTGGTGCTTGAAGCTTTCGGGTATAATGTCTCCTATAGCGAAGCAGGCAAAAGTGTATATGCATCAAATTGATATAAAGTCTACTTAACTGCATAAAATAACCGATCAAGGAAAGTACCCCTGGGAGGTTTTATTCGGTTCATTTAGCTAATGATAAAGAGATTAATATTTTGTGGTAGTTTTTATGAAGTCTCAGAGTATAATGTCTATTAAGCGCGATGAGCTGCAAAACTTCTAAGACAACTTCTAAGACTCCTAAAAAAAACTGCAATATTTGCAAGTAAAGGCTGCTAGACTTTCAATGCTGAAAACGATATAAAACGTTGAAATTACAATGCATTTGACAGTACTAAGCGACATGGGATAATACTAAATGAAACCATCAAAATTAGACTTAGGATCTAGCGGACGACTAAGGAAGTTTCAAGTCATTTTGTGCAAACTACTATTGAAAAAGGTTGGTTATTCGGCCTTTTTTTGCTTTCTGGGGACTACTGGATAACCAATTATAGTATTCAGGGATTTGCTATGAGCTAGGACTTTCTTTATTTAATCGCTTCAAGCAGCCTTGTGGTTTTAAAGCTTCCTTATAACTCCTCCCAAATAAATGAAAATTTGGCTGAAGGATTTTAAACCTTTCATTATAGTTATATTAATAAATATAGAACACTTAACATAATTTTCAAATATCAGGGAAACCACTAAACTATTAGAACAATGGCATTTATAACCAAATATAGGGAGAATAAATATTTTAAAATGCAGCTCATAATAAACCAGCAGAAGTTTGGAGGGCACGAAAGCACGAATAGTGAAATTTTTAAACTAGATATTGTGTATATGGGTAGAGTAAGCACAAAATAAGGGCATAGTGTCGCAGAAATCGTGATTAATGCTCTTATTTTTATGGTTTTTGAAGGAATAATCTTGTTTTTTTGTGTTTTTTTGTGCCTTGGGCCTAGAATCGGAGCGCTTTTAAAAAATTCTCGTATAATAATAGTATAGAACAAAATAAAAGTGAACCTTGATAATTGAAAATATAAAAATGATTAATAATCAAATTGTTATAACAAGAATATAATATATAGAAATTAAAAATTGAAAGGAGAATAAAGTATGATAAGAAGTAAAATAGATAATGAACAAATATACAATACTAGCGATCTGCAAGAACTTTTGGGGATTGGTAAAGACAATGCGTATAAGATAATGCACACAGTTGGATTTCACGTTTCACCTAAATCTATGCGAGTGAGGCACACAGTGCTATTTGACTATTTAGAAAAGGAGGCTAGCTAATGGTAAAAAAGGAAAATGAGAACAAAGTTAAATCAGCAAGAAGGAAAGACAAAGGAAATGGTAGTGCATCGAAGACAAAACGAAAAGACGGTAGATACCAAGGATATGTATATATAACTAACGAAAAAAACGAAAAAGTAAAAAAATATGTATATGCAAATACTCAGCAATTGGTTAAAGCGAAACTTGAAGAAATCAAGAAAACGGAAAAAAATAAGCCTATTCAAAAAGACGGAGAAATTCTGTTTAATGATTATGCAATAACCTTCATCGAGGATATCCGCTCGGAATTAGCCCCTAGAACCATTGAAAGTTATCAAGGCCTTATAAAAAACTACCTGATGCCAATTTTAAAGGACAAAGAATTAAATGAAATTAAGCAAAGAGACATTCAATTAATTTTAAACCGGGCGCATATGACAGGAAGATCTGTAGAAACTAGAAAAAGAATACAGGCATTAACTCATCAAGTTTTTAAAAACGCCTGTGTTAATAATTATATTGAAAAAAGTCCAGTTGTGAACTTAAAAAAAATAAAAAGCTATGAAGATAAAATTTTCCCGATGATTATATCAGAAAAAGAAGAAAAGTCATTTATTGAAGCAATCGCAGACTCTGAATATAAAGTGATATTTTATCTAGTATTAAAAACTGGTATGAGAATAAGCGAAGCCTTAGCTTTAGAATGGACTGATATCGATTTTAAAAATAACATAATTAAAATTAATAAAAAAGTTGGTCGTGTTACCATTATGGATGCGGAAGGCAATAAGGACTCGAAAATATTGCTTGGAGATCCCAAATCATTTAATGGGTTAAGGGACCTAAAGGTACCAGAACTATTAATGAAAAACTTGAAAGAACATGAACAAAAATATATTGAAAAAAAGAGCGAGACCCCTTTTGTTTTTTCCACCTC
>DASRME010000006.1:0-4028 GCA_035648095.1 Atribacterota bacterium
ATAGTATACAATACCATAATTATAATTTCAAAATTTTCGATTTTAATTATGATATTGAGCATATAGTATCAAGTATCGAGTCCTGTCTGCGTGCACCGCACAGGCAGATAAAAAAGAGAAAGAAAAGATAGAAAAAGTAACATTCTTCTTTTTATCTAACTACCCCACTAAAGCTTACTCTAACATTTAAATATATATTTTTTATAATATATCTTTATATAATATAAAATACACTTTAAATTTAACATGATAAATCTATCATACGTATCTAAAATTGTCAAGAATTTAAATTTCGAAACCCGACTAAATATTTTACCATAAAAAATTTGACAATAAACATACGTTTATCTTATAATATAAATAAGATGATAAATTGTGCTAATATGTATGATAATTATAGCGAATTATTATATAAATTTTTAAAGGAGACTAATCATGTTTAAAAAAGATTCCCTTGATCCAAATCATAAAAAGACTCTTCAGTTAATTCAAAAAACAATTAGAGAAAACGGCTATCCCCCCACTGTTCGAGAAATCTGCAAAGCCGTGGGAGTAACTTCTTCCGCTACTGCCCATAAATATCTTACCATCCTGGAAAAGAAGGGTTATATTCACCGGGAGAAAGAGAGATCTCGAGCCATTAGAATTATACCTCAGACCAATAACGTGCCTGTAATAGGAAGTGTAGCCGCAGGAAAACCATTGTGGGCCTTAAAAGATATCACCGAAGTTATACCCATACCGGAGCAGCTTTCTGGCAGTGAAGAAAGCTTCATGGTAAAAGTTGAGGGTGATAGCATGATCGGAGATCATATCCTTGATGGAGACTATGTTATGGTTAAGCCCCAGCAGGATGCTGACAACGGAGACATTGTCATCGCTCTCCTAAATCAGGAAGAAGTTACAGTAAAAAGATTATATAAAAAGGATAATCAGATTACCCTGCAGCCTTCCAACCCTCTTTACAAACCCATAAACACCAAAGATGCAATTGTCCTGGGTAAGGTTATCGGAATTTTAAGACGATTTAACGGAGGAAATAAGTAGTAACCATGCTATATATCGGTACCTCTGGTTATAGTTATGAAGATTGGATAGGAACCTTTTATCCCGAAAATACTGATAAAAAAGAGATGCTTAAACTATACGCCCAAAAGTTTAAGGTTTCTGAAATTAATTCTACCTATTACCGTATCCCTCATCCGGCATCTTTTTATTATTTACAGCAAAAGGTTCCTGCTGATTTTAGGTTTACAGTAAAAGCCAATCAAGGAATGACTCATAGCCGAGAAGAGAATCCTGCTATCTTTAATGATTTTAAAGAATCCATAAAGCCCTTGTTGGAAGCAGGTAAATTCGCTTGTGTGTTGGCTCAGTTTCCCTATTCTTTCTATAATACTCCCTCCAATCGGGATTATCTTCTTCGCTTCAAAGAAAGAATGGAGGATATACCCCTGGTGGTAGAATTTAGAAATTCTTACTGGATAAATAACGAAATATTCAGGATTTTAAAAAACAACGACATAGGTTTTTGCTGTGTAGACCAACCTCAGCTCAAAGGTTTAATCCCTCCCATAGCTGAAGCCACTTCCAGCCTGGGTTATGTTAGATTTCACGGTCGGAATAAGGTTAATTGGTGGGAACACGAAAAAGCCTATCAGAGATATGATTATCTCTATAGCGAAGAAGAATTAAAAGAATGGATTCCTAAAATAAAAAAGATTAGCGAAAAAACCACCGACCAATATATTTTTATGAATAATCATTATAAAGGTAAAGCAGCCAAAAATGCCTTAATGTTGATCAGACTTCTTAAAGAAGAAATAAAAACCGGAGAAATTAAAGAAAAAGAGAAAAAGCAAGAGGTGCGGGATTAAAGAAAAATTGCTTATATTTTTTTTGCTCCTTAATACAAACATTCGTTCTAAATTAGTCGTTAGCAAGAGATGCTCTAGAGATGTTACAAGCTTCTAGCTAGTTATCTATTCACTAAAGACTAATTAGTAAGAAAGGATTTTAAAAAAATGGAAATAGTACATCTTCATGTACACACTCAATACAGTATGCAAGACGGGCTCTGCAGCCTTGATGATTTAATTAAACAAGCTGCTAAATTTAATATGAAGGCAGTGGCTTTAACTGACCATGATGGGCTCTACGGAGCTATTCAATTTTATAAAAAAGCAAAAAAGGCAGGAATAAAACCCATCATCGGCTGTGAAATACGGATAAAAGATAATCAAAAATCCAAAGAGACCTATCACCTTATTCTTTTGGTCAAAAACAAAGAGGGATACAGCAACCTCTGTCAGATTGTTACCAGAGCTCACTTATCTAATCCCTGCTCTATCCCGGCCATAGAAAAAGATATTTTAATCAAATACAGTAAGGGAATTATTGGATTAAGCGGATGCGATAAAGGGGAAATACCTCTTCTCCTTTCACAAAAGAAGGCAGAGCAAACCGAAAAGGCCGTTTACTGGTATCAACAGGTATTCGGTAAAGAAAATTTTTATTTAGAACTATCCTTTCATGGCCTTAGCAAAGAAAAAGAAGTTAACTCTAAATTAATAGAAATAGGCAAAAGACTAAATATCCCCCTGGTAGCCACCAATAATATCCATTACCTACAAAAGAATCAGGCGTCTTCTCAGCATCTATTAAATAAAATTGCCAATTTGGGAACAAAAGAAAGATTCTATCACCAAAAACTTGAGACTGATGAATATTATTTTAAATCTCCTTCAGAGATGGAGAAACTATTTCCTCGGGTGCCTCAAGCCCTTAAAAACTCAATTGAAATTGCTGAAAAGTGCAGCTTAGAGCTTAATTTAGGAGAAATTCATCTCCCTGCTTATCCTCTACCCTCTTCTTCTTCCGCCCCGGATTATTTAAAAAAACTCTGTCTGGAAGATCTTAAAAAATATTATCCCGTCCCCTCCTCAGAAGTTATAAAACGCCTGCAATATGAATTAAAAATAATCAACCAAATGGATTTTGCCGGATATTTTTTAATCGTCCGTGATATAGTTCGCTTTGCCAAAAAAAATAACATCCCGGTTGGCCCGGGGAAAGGTTCTTCAGCCGGCAGCTTAGTCTCTTATCTTCTTAATATCACCGAGGTAGATCCTTTAAAATACCAACTTTTTTTTGAAAGATTCCTTAACCCGGAAAGAATAGACCTTCCGGATATAGATATAGATTTCGGCCAACTGGGGAGAGAAAAAGTAATCTCTTATATCTTTAAGAAATTTGGGCATAATCGGGTAACTCATGTCAGCACTACCTCCACCTATGCCGCCCGCTCAGCCATTCGAGATGCAGGGAGAGCACTGGGATTCCTCCCTCAGGAAATAAATAAAATTGCCCAATTTATGCCTATATTCTCCTCACCGGGAGTAATTAAAGCTTCTCTTAAACATTTACCTGAACTACAAAAGCTTCCCTGTGGCCAGGAGCCCCTTAAATCCCTATTCTCTTTTGCTGAAACTATAGAAGGGATACCCCGGCATCTCTCTGTACATGCTTCTTCAATGATCATCTCAGATAGGCCGCTTTCCGAAATAGTCCCTCTGGAGGTAACTAATCAGGGAGAAATAGTCAGCCAATATGAAAAAGAATCCATCAAAGATTTAGGCTTATTGAAAATGGATATTCTGGGCTCCCGCAGTCTTACTATCATTAAAAAAACTCTGGAAATGCTAAAAGAAAAAAATATATATATTAACCTTAACAAGATTCCCCTTGATGATAAAGCTACATTCTCTGCCCTGCAAAAGGGTAAAACTCTGGGAGTCTTCCAGTTGGAAAGTTCAGGAATGTCCTCTCTTCTAAGGAGGCTTTCCCCTTCTCGTTTAGGCGATGTAATCGCTGCTCTATCTTTATACCGACCGGGTCCTTTGGATAGCGGGATGACCGAACATTATCTTAAAAGAAAGCGGGGCGAAGAAGAGATAGACTATCTACACCCCAAATTAAAACCTATTTTGAAAGATACTTACGGAGTTATTCTTTATCAGGAACAGGTT
>DASRME010000007.1:0-2610 GCA_035648095.1 Atribacterota bacterium
ATACTGAATATTATTTTCATATATATTTCTTTAATTAAATCTCTATTTAAAATAGAATAAATTGCTATATATATAAATAAAAATATGGTAGATAATAATAATTTATTTTCTAAAAATCTATATTTTATTATATAGGATGAAAATAATATCGATGAAATTATAATGATTCTTTTCTTATTAAAGTCTACATTAAATAAAGGACAAACAATTAATATATCAAAAATTAACATAACAACATAAGATATTAAAGTTGCTATTGCTGCTCCCATTAAATAATATTTAGGGATAAACAAAAAATTTAAAATTATATTTGTAATTGCCGCTAAAAATATACCGATAGTACTTAAATAGGTTTTTTTCTTTATACTGGTACCAATGCCTACTATCCATTTTAATACCATAATAACTGGTCCCAAACATAATATGGGAGACACTACCCATGCCTTATAATATATTTGAGAAAACAAAATCTTAAAGATAAAATCGCCATAAAACAATAATACAGTTACAATGCTTATTCCGGTAAATACTGCTAAATCAAATATCTTACCATATACTCTTGAGGCATCATTATCACGCATTGTAAAAAAGCTAAAAAAGTGCCATCCTTGTGCAAAGATCGATTGAAATAAAATCATTATTGAAGCTAATTTCATTCCCACTGAATACAGGCCAACAGCACTTGTATCGTATATATAATTTAATATTAATTTATCTCCAGCGGATAAAATCCAATAGCCAATAAAAACTGGGGTTAAAGGTAATCCATATCTTATAATTTCCTTAGATATGTTTTTATTTATTCTAAAATCAGAAAAATTTAAATATTTCCTTCCATATTCAGAAGTAATAAAAAATAAAATAATTAAATTAATTACATTAGTTATAAGGATAAAACGCATATCCTTATGCATAACAACTATAAATAATAAATTAAATAAAAGGGTAACAACAGATTGAATTAAGGTTATTTGCACGATTTTCTTTCTATTATTTTCCATTCTTATAATGCTATTAGTTATACTCGTAATATTTCTAAAAAATATTATTATTATTCCTAAAATAATATAATCAAGATATTTAATGTTTCCTAAATACCTAATAGTTATTGGTTTTCTAAATATAAAGAATATAATCAGTACACTACTTGCTATGTAAATAACCAACTTTAAACCAGTAGAAATTAATTCTTTTCTATAAAGCAAGTCATCCTTATCGAAATATAATCTGAATAAGGCATCTGATGTCCCTATCATACATAAAGGAGAAATTATACTAATTGCCATAGTTGTCAGGCTGAATATTCCAAATTCCTGAGGTGTAAAATATCGGGTGTATATTGGAGTTAGAATAAAAGTAATTAATTGAGAAATTATGGTAGCAAGACCGAATACAAATATATTACGAGTTAAAATTTGTGTTCTGCTTTCGTTATTTCCCATTAATTAATTTCCTATTCCCATAAAACTTCTGATAATAATTTTTGTATTCTCCTGAAGTAATTTCTTTCATCCAATCTAAATTGTCAAGGTACCAATTTATAGTTAATTCTATTCCATCTTTAAACTTTATATTAGGTTGCCAGCTTAATTCTTTTTTTAATAAACTTGAATCTATAGCATATCTCCAGTCATGTCCTTTTCTATCCTCTACGTAAGCTATTAAATCTTCAGATATAGCATCATCTTTAGTAAATTTTATCAGGCTACTGATTATAATTTTTACAATATCTATATTTCTCATTTCATTGTTTCCACCAACATTATAAATTTTCCCCGGTTTTGCTTTTGAAACTATTAAATCAATCGCCTGGCAATGATCTTCTACATACAACCAATCACGTATGTTTTTCCCATTACCATATACTGGAAGAGATTTTTTGTGTAGACAATTATTTATCATAAGTGGGACTAATTTTTCAGGAAATTGATAAGGTCCATAATTATTAGAACATCTAGTAATATTAACAGGGAGAGAATAAGTATCGTAGTAGGCTTTAACTATCATATCTGCTGAGGCTTTACTAGCAGAATAAGGACTATGGGGGTTTAGAGGAGTTTCTTCGGTAAAATATCCCTCTTCTCCTAAAGAACCGTAAACCTCATCTGTTGAAACATGAAGAAATTTTTTTATCCCATTATTCAGGGAAGCATTTAGCAATATTTGGGTACCTAGTACATTGGTTTTAACAAATATCGATGGTTCTTCTATGCTTCTATCCACATGGGATTCCGCAGCAAAATTGATCACATAATCAGGATGATATTTTTTAAATATAGTATCAATTGTTTTTGAGTCACAGATATCAGCTTTTACAAAAATATAATTTTCTCTGGTTCTTACTTCTTTTAAATTTGCTAAGTTGCCAGCATAAGTTAGTTTATCCAAATTAATAATCTTTATTTTATTATTATATTTAATAAACATATATTTAATAAAATTACATCCGATAAAACCCGCTCCACCAGTTACTAAATAAGTTTTCATATAAGATCACCTAGTTATCTTTATTTTATTTTCATATAATTTATTTCCAAGATAAAACTTAATAAATTACAAAACATCGGTTATCAATATATTTCTATTTTCTCCCTACCCCTCCATAAGTAA
>DASRME010000008.1:0-8446 GCA_035648095.1 Atribacterota bacterium
CCTCATCACTTATCGCATACAGCACACAAATCAATAAAACTAAAACTATGCTCCGATATCCATATACTCCACTTCTTATCAAGACGTTTATCACCAACAGTCCAAGTACTAAATATGCAAAGAAATGGGTACTTTTTCTTACTAAGTTATTCAATTTGTATATATCCAGGTCTGCCTGTGGAACAATTCGTTCAACTGTTTTAACAATAATCTCTGTTATTCCTGTGCTCAACTGGTTAGACTGTTGTGCTACCTGGGCTGATAGATTAAAAATGAGTATCATCCAAAAGATAACTACACTCCAGGAAAGAATTTTACTTATAGACATTTATACATTCCTTTATTTCATACCTTTACTGGCTCACTTACCTCACAGGGTGTACGACCACAGTGTATGATTATGCGCGAATGGTCCAGGCATCAATCATAAGAGGCATAATCGCTTCAGTTTGTTTCCAGGTCAGAGATACACCATAGTGCTTAATCACATCCAACAATAAATATACGGGCATACCCGCTAACACTAAACTTCTATTAAATGTCTCTTGAAACAAGGATGGCCTGTTACTCTGTAATCTAATAAATTATTTTGGATATCTATACCTGCTAAGTGGCTAAAACTTTATACCACTTCCGCTCGCTAATATTATTACTTTATTTATATCTTGCATCTTGCACCTCGCAACCTGTAACTCGAAACCCGTAACTTGTAACTTTTTCCTATACGCTAAACGCTGTACGCTATACGCTAATTCTTATTCCCTCTTTAAGCTTCCCCACCACATAATCAACTTGCTCTTCTTCCAAATTATTAAAAAACGGTAAGGCAATGGTCCTTCCCGATACATCTTCGGTAATAGGAAAATCCCCTTCCTTATACCCAAACATCTTTCGATAAAATGGCTGCAAATGAATAGGGGTAAAATAAGGTTTACATTGAACTCCTTCTTCATTGAGATACTTAATCACTTTATTTCTATCTATTCCCCTCTTCAGCCTGATAACATAGACAAACCAACTCATCCTGCTAACATAATCTGTAATAAAAGGAATCTCTACTTCCTTAACTTCCGCCAACTTTTCCCCATACATCTCTGCAACTTTTGCTCTCTTATCTAAAATCTCCTCAATCCTCTCCATCTGCGAACAACCCAAAGCTGCACTCAGCTCATCCATCCGAAAATTATAACCCAATCTTTCATGGTCTAACCATTCTCCGCTCTCTCCTCTGCCCTGACTCCGCATACTCCGCGCCACTCTCGCCAGCTCTTCATTATCAGTTACCAGAATTCCTCCTTCTCCAGTGGTAATTTGTTTATTGGGATAAAATGCAAATACTCCTGCCTCTCCTAAACTTCCTGCTTTCTTCCCTTTATACTCTGCCCCCAATGCCTCTGCTGAATCTTCAATCAAAAGCAAATTATATTTTTTAGCAATAGCGGTAAATCGATCCCAATCTGCCGGTTGTCCAAAAGCATCTACCACCAATAAGGCTTTTACTTTTGCTAATTCCTTAACACTCAAACTCTCCAACTTTTCCTCAACCTTATCAGCATCCAGATTTAAAGTATGCTCTTCGATATCTACAAATAAAGGCCTGCCCCTCTCAAATAAGATACAATTACTTGATGCAATAAAACTAAAAGGAGTAGTAATAACTATATCGCCTTCTCCAATTCCCATTCCCCGAATAATCAAATGAAGGGCACTGGTTCCGCTATTTACCGCCACCGCGTACTTTGTCCCGGCAAACCTGCCCATCCTCTTCTCAAACTCCACCACTTTAGGTCCAATGCTCAAATATCTGGTTTTCATAACTTGTACAACAGCTTCAATATCTTTATCTATTATATCCGGACTAGATAAAGGCACCTTCATAATCTCACTCTCCTTCTATCTTTCTTATTATCTTAATCGGTACACCTGCGGCTACAACATTATCTGGTAAATCTTTATTTACAAAACTAAATGCTCCAATAATTGTATTCTCTCCGATAGTAACTCCAGGCATTATTACACTATGACTACCTATTTTACAATTTTTCTTTAAAATTATTTGCCCCACTTTACTATCTATGGTGGATTCTGAATACAAAGAACAGTGAGAACCAATTTGAACAAAATCTTCGATTACAACCCCATTTTTTGCATTAATATAAGTAAAAGCACCAATATCAGTTTTATATCCTAATTTAAGACTATCTTTATTTTGAACCATCCAATTATATTTGGTAAGTTTTCCTTCTTCTATTTTTGGATATTCCCACTCTCTAAATCTATCTTTCATAATCCCTGGTAACACCATCCTTTCCATAAATTCCCTCTCTCTTAACAATAACTACCCAGATAGTTTTAAACAATATTTTTAGATCTAACCATAATGACCAATGATCAATATACCATATATCTAACTTTATCTTCTCTGGCCAGGTCAATTTATTCCTACCATTAATCAAAGCCCATCCGGTAATTCCCGGTTTAACCTCCAACCTTCGCCTTTCCTGTTCAGAATACTTCTCCACTTGATGAGGCAATGCCGGCCTTGGTCCTACCATACTCATTTTACCTTCAAACACATTAATTAATTGAGGTAATTCATCTATCCCCCATCTTAAATGTTTTCCTACCCGAGTTATCCTATTGTCATCTTTTGCTATCTCATATCCTAATCCCATCTCTACTGCATTATTAACCATCGTCCTCAACTTATAAGCCTTAAATATTTTTCCGTCTTTTCCTGCCCTCTTCTGAACAAAAAATACCGGTCCCTTAGAATCTAACTTAATAAATATTCCAATTATAGCAAAGATAGGCAGTAATACAATCAAGGCTATCCCGCTTGCCAATATATCAAATATTCGTTTTAAAACAAAACCTACTTGTTTTTTATTTTTTTTCATTTTTCCACTTGTATATATTTTATTTTTTAGATTATTCAAAATATTTCATAATAATTTGATATATTTTTTACCCCACTCCTAAACAACAAACCTTAAATCCATTCTTTTTCCAAAGATTATGATCTACACAAAATCGAGTGTCAAAAAGCACTTTATTTCTCATTAATTTTCCAAGTTCTTCTGGATGTAAAAACCGAAATTCATCATGATTGGCTAAAATGACCGCACAATCAGCCCCGATAAAAGCCTCTTTCAAAGATGAAAGTTCATACTTAAACTTCCGTACATGAGGGTCATAAATTGAATATTTAATCCCAATTTTCTCTAACCTTGCTATTATTTTCACAGCCGGGCTTTCTCTCGTATCATCAATATTCCCTTTATAAGTAACTCCTAAAATAACAATCTTTGGATTATTAATTCCCTCTACTATTCTATTAATATGTGCTATTGTATATTCTGGCATACCATCATTTATCTTTCTACTAAGAGTAATAATTTCAGTATCAGCAGGATATTTTTCAATAATAAACCAAGGGTCTACGGCAATACAATGCCCTCCCACTCCTGGACCAGGAGTATGAAGATTAACCCGGGGATGCAAATTTGCTAATCTGATAACTTCCCAAGCACTAATCCCCAGCTTTTCACAAATTTTTGCCAGTTCATTCGCCAAAGCAATATTAACATCTCGATATGTATTTTCCATCAATTTTACCATTTCAGCAGTAGTAGAATCAGTAAGATAAATATTACCTTCTACAAATACTTTATAAAATTGTGCTGCTTTCTCAGCAGATTCTTTATCTATTCCCCCAATTATTCTATCATTTTGGATAAGTTCTTTAAGAGTATATCCCGGTAAAACTCGTTCTGGACAATGAGCCAAATAATAATCCTTACCACTTATAAGGTTAAAAGATTTAAATATTGGCTCTAATAAATCTTTACAAGTTCCCGGCGGGGAAGTAGATTCTAAAATAATCAGATTATCTTTACTAATTAAAGGAGCTATGATTTTAGCTGCCGATTTTATATAACTTAAATCAGCTTTTTTCTCTTTAGTAAAAGGAGTAGGAACTGCAATAATAAAAATGTCTACTGGTTCGGGTTCAGTTACCGCTTTTAATCTGCCAGATTTTATAGCTGCCTGTACCAAAGTATGGAGCCCTGGTTCCTCAATATGTATGCCGCCATTATTAATAATCTTTACTATCTCAGAATTAATATCTACCCCCAATACATCAAAACCGTGAGTTGCCAACATACTCGCTGTGGGAAGTCCAATATAACCCAATCCTATTACACATACTTTTTTCATTTTATTGCTCCTTCGTATCCATATTTTCTTTGGCTTTAAAATATTACTACACAGTATTAAATAATTACAATAATCACAATTTTCGACAGCGTATATAATCTTGCTTTTATTTATTTTTTTAGTTCTTCTTTAAAATTAAGCTTTTTAAAAATGATTTAACCTATCTACTTCAGTTAAAATTGATATCTCTTATTTTTATTTATTGTTCAATTAAATCAATCAATTTCTGTGCTAGTTTTTCTCGAGAATAATTTTCCTTTATTTCCTCATAACCATTATCTCCCATTTTTTTAAGTTCATCTTGGGGTAAATTTATTAAACGAATAATAGCTTCCGCCATCGAATTCTCATCCTCAGGTATAGCACTAATTCCACATCCTATATTCTCAACCTTTTCAGCCATCTCCCCTTCTACCGCGCAAATTATTGGTTTTTGTGCTGCCATATAATCAAATAATTTATTGGGACTCACTCCATAAGAAAAAACTTTTACTTTTTTTAAAGTAATTATTGCTGCATCTGCAGCTCTCAATATTCCAGGAATTTCATTTTTGGGAATAGAGTCAAAGAATCTAACATTATTTAATTTCATTTCTTTAGCTTGTTTTAAAAGTCTTTCTTTTAATATGCCATCTCCGACTAATACAATTTCAATATCTTTATTTTCTCTTAATCTATTAGCAGCCCTTAAAATGGTATCTAAAGAATTAGCTGGTCCGTGTGCCCCGGTATAAATCAAGGTAAATTTAGTAAAATTATAAAGTTTCCTTAAAACATCCCTATCTTTCTGACAAGAAAAATTATTTAGATGTACCCCATTAGGCAAATATAGTATTTTAGATTCCTTTATCCCACTTTTCTCTATTAAATATTTTTTTGAGCCTTCTGCCAATACTATTAATTTATCTGCTGCTCGATAAAGATATTTTTCCAATAATCGCATAGCTTGAATAATAAGATGATGCTCATTTAATTTACCCATATCAACTATAACCTGAGGCCAAAGATCCCTTATTTCCAAAAAAAATTTAGCTTTTAACTTTCGTGCTAACCTAACTGCAGCAAGAGCAGCAAAAGGATGAGGAGATGAACCAATAATTACTTCTGGCTTATCTTTAAATTTACATCCTATTTTATAACAATTATAAGAAAAAGTTAGCATATTCCAGGCTCGTCGCCAATTGTTTCGCTCATAAGTAGCTGCTCTTACCCAAATAAATTCTACTCCATTAATATTTTCAACAGAATAAGATTCTTTTTCTTTTAATTTTGCATGTTCTTTATTTTTTCCCAAAATAACATCACAAGCAAAAATCTTTACCCTATATCCTTTTTTAACCAATTCACAAGCAAAATCAAAATGCCTTGTTCCTCCTGGTAAATTAGGAGAAATGGCATAATGATTTAATATCCAAATATTTTTACTCACAAATTAAATCCTTTCAAATCTCTAAATCTTTCTATAAACATATAATCAATACTTTATATAAATTCTTTTTCATAAATTATTATACATCTCCAATAGTTTCTTACTCTCTGCTTCCCAACTATATTTCTCTTCAATTAATTTTCTACCCTTTTTGCCTAATTCCTTTGCTTCATCAGGATTATCTAATAAATATAAAATCTTTTCAGCAATATCTTTAGAATCATAAGGATCTACAAATAAAGCACAATCTTTAAATATTCCTTGCCAATAAGGAAAATTAGACATAACTACAGGAAGTGAGCAAGCCATATATTCGAAAGTTTTTACTGGCAAACTTGTTAAATAATTTTTTACAGGATAAAGTATCGAAATTCCAACTTTTGAAATTTTTAAGCAACTACAAACCTCTTCTAAAGATTTATGCCCTAAATATTTCGTATATTTCCACCCTACTAAATTTTTACATTCTTTTTTAAATTCTTTACTTTCCCATTTCCCCAAAAGCCAAAGTTCAGCCTTATCATCTACATACTCCATAGCTTGAACAATTTCCTTTATTCCCCTAATTTTAGTAAGGCCACCGGTATAAATAATAACTGGCTTATTCTTTTTATAATTTGCAGGCGTAGTATTATCTATTAATTTTAAGATAGGAAAATTTCTTAAAATTACTGTCTTATTTTCAGGAAATTTTTTGGCAATATCCGGAGTTGCAACCACAATTCTATTAAATAACAAAGTCCCTATTTGTTCAACAATATTCATTATAAAAGAAGCAAACATCCTAATCTGTTTATTGCTTAACCAATTTTTGTTCATGATCTGTTTAGGAACATCTTCGTGAACATCATATATAACTTTTTTTCCAAAAAGTCTTAAAATAATTCCCTCAATAATAAGTTCCGGGTCATGAAAATGATAAAGATCATCGTGCTGCCGTAAAGCTAGATAAAAAGCCCTCCAGATAAGGCCAAAAATACGCATAAAACGATTCCTCGGTTTAGGCAAAGCAATAATTTTAACCCCGTCTACAATTTCATTTTTGCTATGCTGGGCAATTAAAATAACATCATAACCAGCTTGAACTAAGGTCTTTGCTTCTTTATGAAAAATTCGCGTATCAAATGGTTGATGAACCGTAGTTAAAATACAAATTTTAACAGGCATTATTGAGTACCTCACGATATACTTCTATTGTTTTCTCAGCATTCTTTTCCCAGATATAATTTTCCAAAACAAGTTTGCGTCCCCGTTCCCCAATGGCATCGGCTTCATCAGGATTACTAAGTAAATAATCCATCGCCTCAACAAGACTATCTACATCTTTTGGTTTCACAAGTATTCCTGTTTTGCCGTCTTCAACAAAATCCTCGATTCCTTCCCCTTTGCATCCTATTACCGGTTTTCCATGTGCCATAGCTTCAATATAGATTACGCCAAAAGCTTCATTCCAGCTGGGCAAAGAAAAAATATCTGCCTTTGACATATACGCTAAAACTTTTTCGTGTGGTAGTTGACCAAGAAATTCTACATGCTTACTTATCCTTAAATTACTTGACAATTCTTTTAAACGTCTCATTTCTAGTCCATCACCAATTATTAGATATTTTAAATTTGGATATTTATTTATCAATTGTGCAATTGCTTTCAGATTAAAATCGATTGCTTTTCGAGTAATTAAATATGAAACACTAAGAATAACCCTAGAATCCAAAGTACTTTCATCTAGCATAATATTTTTTGCTTTTTGTATATTTTTCACTGCAACACCATTACCAATTACTGTGCTTTTACTAGCAAAACCAAGATTATTATCGCTTATTTCTTTTAATTTTTTACTAACAAGTATAATACGATCAACTTTTTTATAAACATTAATCAAAGCAATTTTACAACTTTTATTTCTATTAATCGTTAAATATAAATCTTGTCCATGTATTGTAACAATAACCGGTTTATTATATATTTGTTTTAATTTTAGGGCTGCAAATCCGTCCGGTAAAGCAACATGAGCATGTATTAAATCAAATTGAAACTCTTTATAGATTTTTGCCACTAGATCCTTAATCCCAAGATACATTCTTTTACCAGAAGAAGCAAAAAACCAAGATTTAGGAAAGATAATATTTCTCGGATAATACACTTCAACTCCGTCCCAGTTTGCTTGAATTGGTATTTCAGAATACTTTTTCCATTTTTTTGACAAATATTTAATAGGAAATGGTGTCCAGGGTACAGGTGAAATAACTTGAATTTCTACCCCTTTTGCAACCAAAGCTTTAACCTGCTCATGTACAAAAATTCCCCCAATTTCATTAAAACTTGAAGGGTACATATGAGAAATTACTAATACTTTCATAATTAATAATCATCCTTTGTTTTCTTTTGCGAATAAGCCAATCCAAAAAAAATTAACAAAATCGGCATTAGTTGCAATGAATGATAAACTGCAACTGGAATCATATACACGGCATAAGCTAAGATGGTTGCTTGCAATGCTGCTGCTAATGCCCTTACTTCTGCAGATGAAGAACTACAACAAATTTTTGAAAGTCCAAAATAAAAATTATAACTCCGATTAATCCATATCTTCTTAACAATAACAACCATTCATTATCTACAATAGTGGTCATAGTTACCTTTCCTGGCCCCCAACCAAATAAAGGTGAAAGCTTCCAAAGATCATAATTAACCTTCCAATTAACAATTCTTGCCTGCCAACTTGTAGCTTGTGAAATATTTTCTAATTGATTAAACCTTAAAAAGAACTTCTCAGGAGCTATATTAATTATAATT
>DASRME010000009.1:0-2342 GCA_035648095.1 Atribacterota bacterium
AATTTATACCAGATAATATAGTAAATAAAAATATAGAAGAAATTTATATTTCATATTTATTATAGACAAAGCTTATGGACAATTCATCAACAAAAATTTTAAGTGAATTATGATGAATTTTTCTAATTTTTTGATAATATCCAATATCCATCAAGGATAAATCAACGGAAACAAATAATTAACAAATTGTAAAAAAATCCAAGGGCCTTAAAATAATTAGAATGATTCGATCGCCGAAAATTTTTGTAAAGATTAAAAATAGAAAACTGAAAATATATTTTTAGAATATGGAGCAGATAAAAATTGAAAGTTGATAAAAAAGATGTATCTTTGAGAGTAACGAAGGCTTTATCTTTCGATATAGATAAAGGGATTGCCCGTATACCTTTAGGGTATATGAAAAGTTTAGATGTTAATGTGGGCGATATTATAGAAATAATTGGACAGGAGTCTACTGTCGCCAAAGTTGTTCCCTTGTCTCCGGAATATCAAAGTGAAGAGATCATCCAGATTGATGGAGTTATAAGAAAAAATGCCAACGCAGGCTTAGGGGATAAAGTTAACCTAAAAAAAGTAAACTACAAAGATGCCAAGACGATTGTATTATCTAATTTGGATATTGATAGACTATTTGGGAGAAAACCCGACATACAACTGGTAAGAGAAACTCTGACAAATATACCCGTAATCATTGGAGACAAAGTCAGGGTTTTTTTATTCGGTCAATCGATTACTTTGTTTGTGAAGGGAACTTCTCCTGACGGAGCGGTAATTATTCGCCCCTTTACGGAAATAGTACTCACCAGTGGAGAAGATGTTTCTGATAAAGGATTTAAAGTGTATTATGAAGATATCGGTGGTTTGGATAAAGAAATTCAAAAAATCAGAGAAATTATTGACCTTCCCCTAAAATATCCCAAAATATTTTCAAAATTAGGACTAAAAGCTCCTAATGGGATTTTACTTTATGGCCCTCCGGGAACAGGAAAAACACTCATTGCAAAGGCTATTGCTAGTGAAACCTCCGCCTATTTTATTCATCTTAATGGTTCGGAAGTTATGCATAAATTTTATGGAGAAAGTGAGGCAAGATTAAGAGCGATATTTGAAGATGCAAAACAGCATTCACCGAGTATCATTTTTTTAGATGAGATTGATGCCCTTGCACCTAAAAGAGAGCAGGTGATAGGGGATGTAGAGAAGAGAGTGATTTCACAATTATTAGCTTTAATGGATGGTATTGTGGATAGAGGCGATGTTATTATCATTGGGGCGACAAATATCCCAGATGTTTTAGACCCAGCCTTAAGAAGGCCTGGAAGGCTTGATCGAGAGATAACCGTCTCTGTTCCCAACGAAGAAGGTAGATTGAAAATATTAGAAATTCATTCCAGAAATATGCCCTTAAGCGAAGAGGTCGACCTTAAAAAGATGGCAGAAATGACCCATGGTTTTGTCGGTGCCGACTTAGCTTATCTATGCCGTGAAGCTGGCATGCACGCGTTCAGAAGAATTATTGATAAAAGAGAAATATTTGGAGATTTTTCAGATAACGGAAAAGAAACGATTGTAAACATGACGGATTTTAATAAAAGCTTAAAAGAGGTTGAGCCTTCCGCTTTAAGGGAGTATTCTTTTGAATTATCAAAAATCAGTATGTCTGATATCGGAGGACTCCAAAAAATAAAACGTGATTTAATATCGCTGGTTAAACTGCCATTGAAATTTCCAAAGATATATAAAAATCTTCAATTAGATAATGCAAAAGGAATATTATTTGTGGGTCCTTCGGGAACCGGGAAAACTTTGATGGCAAAAGCACTTGCAAATGAAAGCGGAGTCAATTTTATTTCTATCAATGGTCCGAGTTTATTTTCCAAATGGTTAGGGGAATCTGAAAGGATATTACGGCAAATTTTTAAAAAAGCAAAACAATCATCTCCCTGTATTCTTTTCTTTGACGAACTTGATGGTATTGTACCAAAAAGAGGAGAAAATAGTGAATATTCTAACGTTACTCAGAGGATTGTAAGCCAAATTATTATCGAATTTGATTCATTAGAGAGTTACAAATCAGTTATTGTATTGGGGGCAACAAATCGTCCCGATCTTTTAGAATCCGCTTTAATTAGGCCCGGAAGATTCGAATTTTTATTTAAATTTGAACTTCCCGACAAGAAGGAACGTTATGAAATATTGAAACTACACACCAAAGATAGAAACCTTTCAAAAGATATTGATTTACTAGAATTATCTGAAAAAACGGAAAAATATTCTGGGTCGCAAATTAACTGGATATGTAGGCAAGCCGCCATATTGGCCTTGCAGGAATTATTTGAAAA
>DASRME010000010.1:0-2911 GCA_035648095.1 Atribacterota bacterium
GCTCGCGTCATTGAGGTTTTTAAAAAACATAATGTGGGATATTTCTTTTATTGTGGGGGCGGAGATTCGATGGATACAGCTAATAAAATAAATGAATTAGCTAAGCGAAATAATTTGGAATTAATTTCTACAGGTATCCCCAAAACTATTGATAATGATGTAGGTGGACCATTGCAAGCTGATGGAACATTTGCAATATGTGATCATGACCCGGGGTATGGGAGTGTAGCTCGGAATTTAGCTATTAATATAATGGAAGCAAATGAGGAGAATAAAGCCAGCTATACCAGCGACCCTGTTTTAGTTATCGGAGTAATGGGAAGAAAGATTGGTTTTATTCCGGCGGCAGCAAGGTTGGCTGATCCCAAAAGAGGAATTCCTTTATTAATAATTCTTCCCGAATCTCTATCCAAAGATGATTACCAAAGTAACTTAGAATTTATTGCCGAAAAAATTAATGGAAAATTAAAAAAACAGGGAAGGTGTATTGTAGTTATCGGAGAAGGGGTAAATGTTGGGGATTTGGGAATACTACGAGATAGCTTTGGACATGCTCAATTTAGCGCTTCTGAAAAGACCGTAGAGCAGGTACTTACTAATTACCTTAACGGAATAGACCGGAAAAATAGTCAAGGAAGAGCAAAAAATAGATTGTTGGTCGCGGGAATAGCTCGCTCAGAAAGGCCGGGTACTCGCCAGAGGAGAGAGATTGCCTACGTATCTGAAGTTGATCGGGATGAGGCCTATCAGGTGGGAGTATATGCCGCCAAAATTGCTTTATCGGGGGAAAATGGTTTTATGTCGACTATTATAAGAAATCCTGGTTTACCTTATAAAGTAAATTATGATAAAATACTTTTAGATACTGTAGCTAATTCGGAAAGAGAATTCCCTAAAAAATGGATTGCCTCCAATAGAGTGGATGTAACTGATGAATTTATTGACTGGGCGTTACCTTTAATTGGAGGGCCACTTCCACAATTTGCGAAATTTAATGAGATTTATGTCTCTAAAAAATGCGAAAAATATGTACCCGTAGAGTATAGAAAGTAAAATTCGTATCTCGTATCTCGTATATCGTAAGGAAAGAGAAAAAGAGTGGATAGCGAGAAATCGTTAGTTGGTCATGTGGTTACCTGGTTAGTTAGTCGAAGATTTAGCATCAAACCAGCTAATTAACTAGATAACTAGCTAACCAGGTAACTAAATTAACTGAATAATTTTTCTATACCCTAAACGCTACCCGCTGTACGCTAATATTAGAAAGGAGACAAAATAATGGCTTTACCCAAGCTTAGCGAAAAACAGATAAAGAAAGATCCGGAACAACAATTAAAAAATTTTCAAAGAACAAAAGATTTTTTAGTAGCTATCGATACCGATGGCTGTGTAACTGATAACATGAGTGGAAAACAGATGTTAATCTTTCACCCTCAGTTTCTGGAATTTTATCAATTATGGGAAATTGAATCTTATTACCGGGAAGTTGCCGAATATTATAATCTTTTTTCTGTGGACCGTGGTTGCAATAGATTTATTGCTATTCAGCTTACCCTTGTTGCTCTTCAGAACAGGAAAGATATTCAACAAATTTTAACGGAAAGGCATATAAAATTACCTAATATAAAACCCCTAAACCAATATATTGCCTATACCAAAGAGAATAAATCAGGATTAGGTAATCCAAGTTTGGAGGAATATTTAAATCAAAATCCTCTTGATTTGTCTTTATATAAACTTTTAGGATGGAGTGAAGCTGTAAATAGAATGTTCCCGCATATTTCTGCAAAAATTCCCCCTTTTAACCATGTTGAAAAATGTTTAAAGTTAATGGCACAACATGCAGATATATTAATTGTTTCGAAAACTCCTTATATTGATTTAGCCAATTATTGGGAATCCCAGGAAATTGATCAATACGTCCAGATGATCGCTGGCCAGGAAATGGGTTCAAAGGGGCATCACATTGAAATAGCAAAAAAAGCAGGTAAATATGAAGATGACCAGGTGATGATGATTGGTGATGGTGGAGGAGATTTAAAAGCAGTTAAGATAAATAAGGGACTTTTTTATCCCACACCTCCTGGTCAAGAACAGGAAGCCTGGGATAATTTTCCGGAGGCATTTCAACGATTTATAAAGAGGGAGTATAAAGGAAAATATGAAGATATACTTTTAGGTCAATTTAAAAAATCGCTTCTTACTTCTCCGCCCTGGCAGCAAGCGAATTATAATCATATTAATTTTTATAAAGAAAAACAAGAAGTAAGGAAAAGTTTATATAAAAAGTTTAACCCTCAAGGCAGACTTCTTGTATTGTGAGATGTTCATTAGTGTCCCCGAATAATTTATTTTTTAGATTATTTGGATAAAAAAGGAGGGAGGTTGATAAATAATATTGTATATATAAACGAAAGAACACAGATATTTCTGCCCAGTAGTAAAAATTATTAATAAATTAGGAGGTTTTTCATGAAAAAGTTAACTATAACATTATTAATGGTCATCATTATGTTGTGCAGCGTGTTCGTAACAGGCTTGGCAGCAGGCAAGGTGCTTCATATCTATACAGCATTTGATACCGAAGAGGCCCAGTATTACATTGAGGCTTTTGAAAAAGAAACTGGAATCGATGTGGAATGGGTGAGAATGTCCTCTGGTGAGGTTGCAGCTCGAATGGAAGCAGAATCCGCAAATCCCCAAGCCAGTGTTTGGCATGCCGGCTCTAATACAGATCATATAAACGCTGCTAAAAAAGGATTACTGGAACCTTACAAACCTAATACAGATTTCGAATTGCCAGAATCATTTCATGCTATAGATTGGGCCTGGACAGGATTTTATACCGGTGCCATTGGATTCGTTTCTAATATAAATTTTTTAAAGGAACATAATGTAGAAGCACCGACTT
>DASRME010000011.1:0-5524 GCA_035648095.1 Atribacterota bacterium
TAAAGCCGGAGTTGCAAAGAAAGTTAGTCCCCACGTTTTAAGACATACTTTTGCAGTAAATTGTATTAAAAAAGGCATTTCTACCAGAGCCCTTCAATCTCTTTTGGGCCATGACAGATTGGCCACTACTGAAATTTATCTCAATCTATCTCCGGAAGACGCTATTAGAGAATTTTTGAATAAGTGGTAATTAAAATGAATAACTTGTATTTTTTATACAGTATAGTAAAACTTTATCAGACAAAATAATCGAAAAAGAAAAATTAGGGGATTTATTAATAAATATGGGGGAGTCCATCATGGCTAATAATATTTTAAGCGCTATTAACAACATTGTATCTTTTGGAACTTATGACCTAAAGAGCTATGCTTCAACTTATCTCATAAGGATTAATGCAGTAGGGGAACAATTGGAATTTTACATAAAGGATGCTATTGCAAATTCTTTGAAGCTTCCTCAAGATGAAAAAGAAACTGTTTATGCAAAAGTGTTTTCATATTTAGGGAACCAAAACAACCCACCAGATATGATTATCAAAAATAGCGATGCTTTTGAGGTAAAGAAAATTGAAAGCCCAAGATCCTCATTGGCATTGAACAGCTCTCCGCCAAAAAATAAGCTACTATCTAGCGATATTAGAATAACGAATATCTGCAGAAATTGTGAAGCTAATGTGTGGACAGAGAAAGACTTGTTTTATGTTATCGGCCATGCCATTAAAGGAAAGATAAAATATTTGTTTTTCATGCACGGCAGATGCTATGCAGCAGACCATATTATTTATGATAAAATTCATAGCCCCATTAAGGAAGAAGTTGATTTGATTATAGATTCTCTTGGTTTTGAAAAAGGAAGAACAGTTGAGATTGGGAAAGTAAAGAGAGTAGACCCGCTAGGAATTACAGAGCTAAGAATAAGGGGAATGTGGCAAATACAAAACCCATTAATGGTATATAAGAATTTCTGTAAAATAGAAGATAATGATAAATTTCATTTATTTGCACTGATGAGAAAAGACAAATTTGATACATTCCCGGAAGATGATAGCAAAAATCTAGAGGCAAATAAAGATATTTCTGTTAAAGATATCAAAATAAAAGACCCAAATAACCCTGCAAAAATGATCGAAGCCAAGCTAATATCTTTTAAGGAGAGGTAAAAATATGAAAATAGCATCACTTTTTTCTGGCGCAGGAGGATTAGACCTCGGATTCACTAATGCAGGATTTGAATTGGCATATGCAAATGATAACTGGAAAGGATGCTGGGAAACATTTGAAAAGAATCACGGAATAAAAATAGATAGAAGGTCAATTGTAGATGTTAAACCGGAAGAAATTCCAGATGTTGTTGGTTTTATTGGGGGTCCACCATGCCAAAGCTGGAGCGAGGCAGGAGCCCAAAGGGGAATAGCTGATGAAAGGGGAAGGCTATTTTTTGAATATATAAGAGTATTAAAAGATAAAAAGCCACTATTTTTCCTTGCAGAAAATGTTTCAGGGATACTCCATACCAAACATAATGAAGCTCTTCAAGCAATAATACAACAATTCAAAAGTGCAGGTTATATAGTTAGATATGCTTTACTTAATGCAAAACATTATGGCATTCCCCAAGATCGTAAAAGAGTGATTTTTGTAGGCTATCATGAAAAAATGAATAGAAGTTTTTCGTTTTTCGCTAATACAAAATTAAGCACGCTTAAAGACGCTATATGGGATTTAAAAGATAATGCAAAACCTGCCAGAGAGAAAAACAAAACAAATGGCAATTTGGCAGTTGCTAACCATGAATATATGAATGGCGGGTTTTCAACGATCTATATGTCCAGAAATAGGGTAAGAAACTGGAACGAACAGTCTTTTACCATACAAGCAGGAGGAAGGCATGCTCCTATACACCCCCAAGCCCCCAAAATGGAATTTATAGAAAAAAATAGAAGAAGGTTTGCCCCCGGGAAAGAGTACCTTTATAGAAGGCTATCAGTGCGGGAATGTGCAAGAATCCAAACCTTTCCGGATACTTTTATTTTTAAGTATAACAGTATCGCTGATGGCTATAAAATGATTGGTAACGCTGTTCCGGTTGAGTTTGCTAAAATTCTAGCTGAACATATCTATAAAGACATTCAAGAGCATTATAAACAAACAAAGAAAGCTTATAAAAATGCCGGATAAATTCTCTAAAGAAAAACGAAGCTTAATTATGTCAAAGATTAGATCCAAGAATACAAAAGCAGAGATTAGCGTCTTTCGCGAATTAAGAAAAAGGGGCATATATTTCCAAAAACATTATAAAAAGGCTGTCGGAAATCCCGATATAGCCTTGCCCAGAAAGAAAAAAGCAATCTTTATCGATGGTGATTTCTGGCACGGTTATAATTTTGTTGAACTTAAAAAAAGATTGCCAAAGAAATATTGGCTTAAAAAAATTGAAAATAATATTAATCGAGACAATAACAATAATTTGCAACTAACGGAAAATGGATGGGAAATTTTAAGAATTTGGGAGCATAGCATTAACGAAAACGTAGATAAGGCAATAGAGAAAATCATCGATTTTTTTAAATCTTAGATTTATCAAAATATTATAAGAGGAATTGCTTAATATGCAAATAATAGCTTTAATCAATCAAAAAGGCGGAGTTGGCAAGACAACTTGCGCAATTAATATAGGAGCGGGCTTAAATAAGCTTAGGAAGCGCGTCTTGTTGATAGATTTAGATCCACAGGCAACTATTTTACCTACAGCTTGGGCATACCTGCTCACGAGCTTAATAATACAGTTTATGAGATTTTAAAGGGAACCGCAAGTTTAAAGGAAACAATTATCGAAAGAGATGGTCTTAGCCTGGTCCCCTCTTCTCTCAATTTGTCCGGAGCTGAGATAGAATTTTCTGGAGTAGCCGATAGATAATTTTTAAATAAACGGTAATTAAGCCGCTGGTATATAATATCTAAATTTAAGGTGATTTTATGTTAAGTTGGAAAGAACTGGAAGAAGAATTCTTTAAATTAAAAGATGCTCTTCAATCTTCAAGAATTGATGTTCAATGGGGAGATTCGGGTGAACATTGGCGTATCGCAGGAGGCATGCATAAAACAGTTATACAACGTTTTAAAGAATTAGCTTGTATCGCAGGTGAAAAACTTTTGGAAGTGAATCAAGTTAAAAATTATAAAGAAATTATTAATGAAAATGCTCCAGAAATACGTTGGTATAAAGGAATTAAAAATCTGCTTGATAATAGTTTTGAATTTAAATTATATGGCACAATGGGTGATGATAAGAATAATAATGATGCTGGTCATATATATGCTGGTTCTATATATAATATTGCTGAAAACTCTGCAAATTTATGCTTAAAAATGATGCCTAAAGAGAAAGATAATAAAAAAAACGCAAGTATAACAAATAGCACTTTAATATTTAATAATATTAATGTAGATAGAAGCGTTATTGGGGCCATTAATACTGGGGAGGTAAAACAAATTGATATTACAATGAGCAAAATTAAGAATTCCGGGAATGAAGAACTTACAAAAGCAGTGAAGAAATTTACTGAAACGGTTATTTCTGAGACCAAACTTAATAATGATACAAAAAATCAAATCATTGAACTAATTTCATTTCTAACCAAACAATCTTTGTTGAATAAGGAAAAGAGGCAAAACTCAATTATTAAAGCTGTATTAACGCACGTTGAAAGTTTAATTTCTACAATTGCTTTACTATTGCCTTTATGGACAAAGCTTAGACCCTTACTTGATTTATAAACAACTCTAAATAAATTTTCTTATTTAATTTTTAATTTTTTATTTGACACATCATTTTTTTTAAGTTAAACTGTAGAAAAATAAATCTATATTCCTGTAGGTGAAAAAAATGCAAACTTTAGAAGTTTTAAAAAAAATAGATATTCCTAGACACAAGCTTTATTACCTGGAGCAAAAAGGTTATATTAATCCTAAAAAAATAACCAGGGGCGATTTAGAGATGAGAGAATATACAGAAGAAGACTTTCGCAAAATCCAGATAATATGGAAATTTTTGAAGCAGGGCTTTAAACATAAGGTTGCCTATCAAAAAGCAATGGAAGATCTAAATAAATCTTAAGCCGGTACTCCATCTAAAATCTAAAAAGGTTAACCCTGCTTAGTAAATACTCACTTAGTAGGGGTAAGACAAAATATAATTATGAATAAGAAAAATACCCAGAAAGTTAAAAGACCTAAGGTTATTGCCGTTACCAATCAAAAGGGAGGAGTGGGAAAGACCAACATCACTTTTAATCTCTCCGGAGCCTTAGCTGAAAAGAACAAAAGGATTCTCCTTATAGACTTGGACCAGCAGGGGAATCTTTCCTCTTCATTTTTAAAAGATATTTACAATCTTAAATTTACCATTGCCGACCTCTTTTTAGATAATGACCTTGATATTGCCAAGGTTATTCAAAAAACCTCTTTTCAAAATATAGACATTGTCCCTTCCAATATAGAGTTAAGCAAAATAGACCTCCAACTGGCCGGAGAGCCAGACGCCCAATACTTTTTAGCGGATAAAATAAAAGACCTAAAAGAATCCTATAATTATATACTCATTGACTGTCCTCCAAGTTTAGGCCTGGCCACTAGAATTGGCCTGGTGGCCGCAGATGAGGTTATTATACCTTTAGAGTGTCAGGAATGGGCCGTTAAAGGGACCGCCTATCTAAGAGGTGCCATAACCAAGATAAGAAAAAGGGCAAATCCCAAGCTTAAAATAATGGGCTATATTATAAATAAGTTTGTCGGAAGAAGGAAGCTGGAAGAGGTTTACCATGAAACTGTTTTAGATGGTTTTAAAGATAAGGTATTTAAAATAGAGATAACGAACAGCGTTAAATATGCTGAAGCAACTACTATAAAAAAACCGATTACTTATTATTTACCTTCTTCAGAACAAGCAGAAACCTATCGAAAATTAGCTCAGGAGTTTATAAATCATGACTAAAAAAAAGGAAGTTATTTTAAGAAAATTCGCCAAAGATACTTTTGATTCTCTTCCCCTCCAGGAAGAAGAAATGATCACAAAAGAGAAAAAGGGTATTAGAGAAGGAACAAAAGGTCTTTCCGGCGCCAGAATTATTGAAATATCCAGAATAAAATTAGATCCCGAACAACCAAGGAAAAGTTTAAATCAGAAAAGATTAAATGAATTAGCAGAATCCATTAAAAAACATGGACTCCTACAGCCAATTACCGTTGAATATATAGAACCTGAGGATTGCTTTAAAATAATCAGTGGAGAGCGCAGATATAAAGCGGCTAAATTATCCGACCTTCAAGAAATACCATGTATTATTAAAAATATTGATAGTTATACCCGGCTTATTCATCAGTTAATCGAAAACATACAAAGGCAGGACCTTCCACCACTTGAAGAAGCAGATTCAATCCAAGCCTTGATCAATAAAAAAAGAATGGACAACCCAAGTTATTCTCAAAGAGAGGCCTCAAGAGAATTAGGACTTCCTAAAAGTTA
>DASRME010000012.1:0-3294 GCA_035648095.1 Atribacterota bacterium
AAAATATTATTTTCAATTATTTATCTACGATAAGTTTAAAAAAATAATTGAAAAAAATCAAAAAAAGAAAGGAGGTGAAAAATAATGAAAAAAAGAATATTAGCTGGTTTAGCGTTGGTTCTAGTTTTAGTTCTCTTGGTCGGTTTAAATGTAGGATTTGCCGAGACAGCATATTTAAATATGGGAAGTACTTCATCAACTTCAGGATTATATGCTTGGGCAGTAGCCACTGCTTCAGTTATCAACAAGGCTGATAATAATATTAGAGTTACCGTTATTGAAAGTGGAGCGGCTCTTGATAACTTAAGACGAATTAAAGATGGTGCTTTTGATTTTGCTTTGTGTGTTGATTCTGCTTCGGCAATGCAGTTATACAAAGGCACAAGCACTTTTGAAGGAGAAGGTTGGGAACCAATAAGGTGGTTGTTCCTTAGGAATGCAATTACCAATAGACTCCACGTCCGAGCTGATTCAGGCATTAAAACTTTTGCAGATTTAGCTGGGAAAAAATTCTGTCCTGGTTTTCCGGGTGCTTCTTCAACTACAAATTTTGTAAACTTTAACGAAGTTACAGGAACCGGCATTGATTTAGTACTTGCAACACTTGGAGATGCCATTGATTCTTTTAAACAAGGTAAGATTGTGGGATTGCAGAAATCGAGCTCTATGAATTCTTTAGATTCTTCATTAATTGAAGTAAATTTAAAAACTCCACTAGCAGTTATCGGTTATAAGGAAGAAGATATGAAGAAGATAAGAGCAGAATATCCTTATATCACTTTCTTTGAGACACCAGCAGGCAGTATTCAACAGCTTCCCAATAATCCCGCGATAATGGAAGAATTAGCGGTAGTCGGAGCAGTTGCTTCTTCAAAATTATCCGAACAAGTTGGTTATGAGATAGTAAAGGCTTATGTAGAAGGTCTTGAAAAAGTTGCTGCAGCTTATCCTGGAATAAAGGGATGGGATCCAATCGGTGATTCCTTTAAATTGATATCACCAGGTGGTGAAATCCCCATTCATGCTGGACTTTACAAGTATTGTCAAGAGAAAGGAATCGAAGTTCCAGAGCGCTTTATTCCGCCAGAATGTAAATAAAGAATACTTAAATTTTATTTATAGATAAATGCATTGGGAGGTGCTTAAAAATGATGTACTGGAAAAAGTTAAGCTTGTTTTTTATCATAGCACTGTTATTAATTGCCTTTGGTTCTATAGCTTTAGCTGCTAATCTCCAGGTTCCCAGTCTTGTGGTTGTTCCTCTTAGCGGAGAACCTGGTGCTAAAATGACTTTTTATGGTGCGGGGTTTATTCCGGGTGAAAAAGTAAAAGTTATTATGACAGTTGATGAAGTTCCTTATGCTTTTGCACAAGCAGAAACTGGAGGTTATGTTACTGTTAATGAAAACGGTGCCTTCAAACTTCAACCAGCAGGCGGAATTCCAACAGTTATGCTAAAACCCGGTGTCTATGCTATTGAAGCTATTGGAGATAAAGGTTCGAAAGCTACCACACCCTTAGAGGTTTTAGAAAAAAAGTAATAGAAGGTAAAAAGCTAAGTAATAGACAGCTAGATAATTAGCTTATTGTAAAGACGGCCTGGTATAGGTCGTCTTTACAATATAATTTCTGAATTAATAAATTTTTTAATCTACATATTTAGTCTAGATTAAGATAATTTTACTTATGAGATTATTTTTGACAATTTTGATTTATACAAGAAGAGAATAATTATAAAAAGAGTAGTGAAAAAGAGTGTTGTCATATTAGAAATATATTGAGTACTAACAATTATATTATAGGAGGAGTAATATATGGGATTTTATCGAGACGGACTAAAAGAAAACAATTTAAAAGTTCTATCTGATGGAGAAGTTGAAATTATTCATCAATCATCGTTGGAGCTTTTAGAAAAAACAGGGATGAAAATCCATCATGATGAAATACTTAATTTATTAAAGAAATCCGGATGCAAAGTTGATTTTTCTGGTAAAAGAGCCTTTGCCCCTAAAAAATTAATAGAAAATGCACTAAAAGAAAGTCCAAAACAAGTAAAACTTTGCGGAAGAGATATAAAGCAAGATATTAACCTGGGGGATGGAAAATTATATACCAGAACTACAAGTGGTGCCCCCTATATATTAGATCTTGATACTCAAAGACAAAGAAAACCTACCCTGGAGGACCTTGCTCAATCAGTTAGAATTGTAGATGCTTTACCCAATATACATGGAGTATCCATGGTTCATATGGTTCCTACAGATATACCTGTAAATTTAATTGATCTTTATGCCGCTGAAGCTTCTTTTAAAAACAGTACAAAACATTCATTTTATGTATGTCACAATGAAGAACTTATTGAGCCAGTAATAGAAATGGCAGCCCTTATTGCTGGAGGGGAAGATAAACTAACCTCCCGTCCCTTACTTTGTGGTTTTTGTGAGGCTACTTCGCCTTTGCAGCTTGATCGGGCGCAAATGAAATTGCTTTTGAATTATGCTAAAAGAGGGATACCTGTTTATACTCATTCTCATCCTATTGCAGGTCTTACTTCTCCTGTAACCCTTGCAGGAGAAATCGCTCAGATGAATGCTGAGACTTTAATGGTTATTCTCATAGCCCAACTTATTAATCCTGGCACACCAATCATCTATGGTACATCAGCATCAGTTCCCAATATGAGAACTGGCTCGACTTTTTCTGGAGCACCCGAAATTGGTCTTTTAGGGATGGCGCTTGCCCAATTGGCAAAGAAGTATAATGTTCCCTGTGATATGAGCTGTGGCACTGACTCGAAAATAGCAGATGCTCAAGCTTCTATAGAAATAATCTTTACTGCGTTACCACCCATTCTTGCTGGAATCGATCTGCTGGATATATCTACAATTGATACGAAACTCACTTTTTCACTCGAACAGCTCGTCATTAACAATGAAATAATTGGATGGATTGCCCGACTTTTAAGAGGAATAATAGTGGATAAAGAACATTTGGCTATTGACCTAATTAAAGAAGTAATCCATAACGGAGGGAGTTTTATTGATAAAGAACATACTGTAAAATATTTTAGGGAAGAATTATTAAATTCCAACTTGATGAACAGAGAACCACGTAGCGAATGGGAAGAAAATGGCAGTAAAACACTGCAACAGAAAGCACAGCAAAAAGTAAAAGAAATTTTAAAAGAACATAAGCCTGAATCTTTAAGTGAAGATATTCAAAAGGAAATAGATAAAATTATCTTGTTGGCTAAAAAAATTGTAAAATAGTAATGATTTTTAAGAACCATCAAAC
>DASRME010000013.1:0-4630 GCA_035648095.1 Atribacterota bacterium
CCAAAAAGGAGAAAAATTCAATTAAATGAAAGATATTGGAAATTTTTTAAGAGAAAGAAGAGAAGCAAAGGGAATTTCTTTAGATGAAGTAGAGAAAGATCTAAAGATTCGTAAAAAATACTTGCAAAACCTTGAAGAAGGAAATATAGATATAATTCCCAGCAAAACTTATCTTGTGGGGTATTTGAGAAATTATAGTAAATATCTGGGGATAGATGAAGAGAATATCAATCAAATCATTCAAACTTATAATAATTCAGAAAAGAGAAGGGTTGGTTTAATAAAAGCTAAAGAAGAAAATATTCATATTAAAACGAAAGATAGGTCTAGACTTAAGAAAAAAACGTTTTTCTTTCCTATTAAGTATGTTTATTTAACCAGCTTTGTCCTGATCATCTTTATTGGGTTGTTATTATTAAGCCGTTCTCTTAAGGAAGCTCAGAATTTTCCGGTCCCATCACCAGAAATTGAAAGTGATACTGGAATAAATACTAAGGAAAATACAGGCGATATAAACACTTTAACAGGAGAAGATATAGAAGCAGAAGCAGAAGCAATTATCGCAGAATATTCGACACCGGATGAAATTTTGATTGAAAAATTACCTATTCTAAAATTGATAGCACATGATAAAGTTTGGTTAAAAATAATTTCCGAAGATAAAATAATATTTGAAGGAATATTATTTGAAGATGAAGAATTTTTATGGGAAACCGATCAAGTTTCAGAAATTATTACTGAATATCCAATTAAAATTGAAACATATTATAATGATGAAATAATTGATATTAATAAAGGAACTATTGATAATTACCTTTTAAAGTATAATTTTAATCCTACACCAAACAGTTAATATTTTTGATAACCTTGTTATGTGAATAACAACCAAACAGGGCATAGAAACTTAGCATAAAAAAATAGTTAGGGAACCATTAAACCAGTGGGGAAAATATCTTTTCCAAAACCAGCAAAACTTATAATGAGTATGATTACCTCGGAAGAATGCCTGTTTAGTCAATATAAAGATATATTAATAAGTAAATTTGGCGATGTTGATATGAAAAGTAATATTCAGCCTTTTAATTTTACAGATTATTATGAAAAAGAATTTGGTAAAAAATTAATACAAATGTTATTTTCCTTTTCCATTCTAATTAAACAAGATGAACTTGCAGAAATTAAAAGAATAACCAATGATTTGGAAACTAATTTTATCAGAGAAAATATCAAAAAAAATACACCCTATCAAAAGCGGAAAATAAATCTTGATCCGGGATATCTTACCCTAAATAAATACGTTTTGGCTAGTACTAAAAATGGACCATCGAGAATTTACCTTAAAGAAGGGATATACGCTGAGATAATGCTTAGATTTATAAATAAATCATTTGTTCCTTGCGAATATACCTATCCTAACTACAAAACCGATGAGTATATAAATTTTTTAAAGTTAGTTAGACAAAAATATAAATTACAACTAAAAGCGAAATTAGTCGTTAGTGAATAGTGAAATTAGTATCGAGTATCCAGCATCGAGTATATAGTCAAAGATAAGATGCAAGATAAATTAGTACATGAAGACACGGCACGCCGTGCCTCTACTAAAACAGGGATTACGGAAAAGGAAATTCCTATACAATGAACTTAAATAAAATATAAATAGAATAAAGGGAGTTAACTATAGATTTTAGAGAAAATAAGAACTTTTATTGCCGTTAATTTAAGTCCGGATATAAGAGAGCATTTGGCTTATCTTGAAGATAATATAGATATTCCTGAATCTAAGATGAAATGGGTTGAGAAAAATAATTTACATATCACCATAAAATTTTTAGGATATGTGTCTCTGGGACAAATAGAATTAATACAATCAGGGTTAAAAGAAATTGCCAGTCAATACGACCCATTTTTAATAAAATTATCTTCATATATTGGCGTATTTCCAACTTACAAAATGCCTCGAATAATTTGGATAGGAATTAAAGAAGGCTTCAATGAATTAGAAGAATTGTACAATTCTATTGAGATAAATATGTTAAAAAAAGGTTTTCCCCGGGAAGAAAATTGTTTTTCCAGCCACATAACTATAGGAAGAGTAAAGTATATTAGAGATACGACTAATTTCATTCGAATATTAAAAGCAATTAAAGTAAATAATTTATCTCAAGAAGTTTGTAGTATTGACCTCATGGAAAGCACACTAACTCCAAATGGACCCGTATATAATATAACGGCTAAATTCCCCTTATCAAAACAATAAATAATCATAAATATTGCTAAGATTTTTATTAAAATAAGAAAGAAATATAAAGGAGTAAACTAAAAAATGACTGACAAAACGGAACAAAATTACACGGAAAGAGAAAAAGCATTGAATGTAGCCATGCAGAATATTGAACAAAGATTCGGAAAAGGTTCCATAATGAAATTAGGGGATCGACCCCAAGTTTCTGATAGTGATAGTATTTCCACTGGTTCATTGAGTTTGGATATTGCTCTTGGAGTAGGTGGCGTTCCACGAGGAAGAGTCATAGAGATTTTTGGCCCTGAATCCTCTGGTAAAACTACACTGGCTTTACATATTATAGCTGAGGCTCAAAAAAATAATGGTATCGCTGCTTTTATTGACGCTGAGCACGCTTTAGATCCAAAATATGCCAAAAATATTGGTGTTAATATAGATGAATTAATCATATCTCAACCCGATACTGGCGAACAGGCCTTAGAAATAGTGGAATCTTTAGTTAGAAGTAATGCGGTTGATGTTGTGGTAATAGATTCAGTTGCTGCTTTAGTACCTAAAGCAGAAATAGAAGGCAATATGGGAGATTCCTATATGGGGTTACAAGCAAGATTAATGTCTCAAGCTCTAAGAAAACTCACAGCTATCATTAGTAAATCAAGAACGACAACTGTATTTGTAAATCAAATTAGAGAAAAGATTGGTATATTTTTTGGTAATCCTGAAACTACTCCTGGTGGTAGAGCGCTTAAGTTTTATTCTAGTATAAGAATGGATATTAGAAGAAAGACGACCATTAAAAAAGATGAAAACGATATCGGAATAAGCGCTAAGGTAAAAGTAGTAAAAAATAAATTAGCACCACCCTTCAAAGAAACAATATTTGATATAATTTTTGGTAAAGGAATCTCTAAAGAAGGGGACATTATAGATCTTGGTATTAAATATAATATTCTACAAAAATCAGGAGTTTGGGTGTCTTACAATGATGTAAAATTTGGTCAGGGTCGTGAAAACAGTAAAACATATTTGCAAGAACACCCTGAAATTGCTAAAGAAATAGAAAATAATATATTATCAGTCGCTGGGCTTAGTAAAAGAATAGCAAAAGAGGATCCAAAAAATAAATAAAATTACTTTTTTAAGTTATGATAAAAAAAATGTTTGTCAAATAGTTATATGTATAGATAATAATACTAAATACAAGCTAAGTGAAGACCTAATAAAATTATTAGATATTTACGTGGGCAAAGAATTATCTGATCAAGAAGTAGAAAAGATAATTTCAGAAGACAAAATCGTAAGAGGGAAAGAATATCTTTTAAGGCTCTTATCACGAAGAATTTATAGTAGATATGAAATATCAAATAAACTAAATAGTAAAGGATACCCTGAAAATACTATCTTAAATCTTATTTTTTGGTTAGAAAGCAATGATTATATTAACGATGAACTCTTTGCAAGTATGTGGGCGCAATTTCGATTACAAAATAAACCCATAGGAAGGTATAAATTAAATCAGGAATTAAGAATAAAAGGTATCAAACAGGAAATCATCCAAAAAGTTATAGATAAAACATATAACGAAATAGATGAAATAACATTAGCCCGAAATCTTATAGAAAAAAAGATTGAATCATTTAAAATTAAAAATATTAAGGTAAATGCAAAAAATATATATAATTTTTTATTAAGAAGGGGATTTTCAGGAGAAGTATCGAAAAATATTTTCGATGAGCTAAACAATGAAAAGGTTTAAAAATAACCATTTAGAGTTTTTGTAGATAATTGGTAGAATATTTTCTAAATAACTTTAAATTCTGCTCTGTCATTGCTAGGAGTGAAGCGACGCGGCAATCCCTTTTAATGGGAAACGATATTATGTTTACATAATGACTAATAAAATAAATACCGTGAAACATGTCATTGCAAATGATAGTTATATAATATGAGGGGATTGCTTCGGTCGTTTTACTCCCTCGCAATGACATACTACTTCTTTAATTAATCTACAAAATTTATAATTTTTTTGTGAAGGAGTAATGACGCACGTGAACTACATGACTAGCAATGAAATTAGAGAAAAATATTTAAAATTCTTCGAAAGTAAAGGGCACAAAATAACTCCGAGTGCCTCCCTCGTGCCTTCAGATCCCAGTATTTTACTAACTATTGCCGGCATGGTTCCCTTTAAACCCATATTTTTAGGTCGGGTTAAATCATCATTAAAAAGAGCTGTCTCCAGCCAGAAATGTATTCGGACAAATGATATTGAAAATGTAGGTAAAACCGCCCGACACCATACTTTTTTCGAAATGCTAGGAAACTTTTCTTTTGGTGATTATTTTAAAGAAGATGCGATTAAATGGGCCTGGGAATTTTTTACTG
>DASRME010000014.1:0-3856 GCA_035648095.1 Atribacterota bacterium
GCTATGGGTAGTGCCATAGAAATTCTCACCATCTTTAAAAATTATTACTATTTTTCGCTGGCTGGGGATTCCTGTAGATGCGCCATCAAAGGTTCTGATTTTTTTGTAATCCTTATTCCCTTTATAATCTTTTACAAAAAAGACTGCTTTCAAGGAAGATACTTCTATTTCTAATATGTTCCCACCGTATTCTTCGAGGGAATGTAGATGAAAGATTTCTTTATTGGGCCCAAAATCTGTTGACCAGCCTTTTACGATTTTTCCATCTTTATATTTTACTATAATTTTGTTTGACATTACTGGAATGCTCCCTTCTTATAGTTTTTATAATGTAATCTGAGATTGCCACGCTCCCTACGGTCGCTCGCAATGACAATTTTTACTTTTAGATTTCGATTTTTATCAGGCGGACACTCTCTGTTGCTGAATGAACTACAAAAATTCTTTCATTGTTATCTTTTAGGTCGACAGGATACATAAAGAATCCTACTTTGTGTCTGCCATAGTTGTGGCTGGTACCGTATAAATGTTCACCATCTTCAAAATTTACAATTAACTTACGTTGGCTGGGAGTTATATTAAAGTCAACGTTAAAGGTTCTAACTTTTTTATAATTTTTATCTCCGATAAAATCTTTTACAAAAAATACTGCTTTTAGAGAATCAAAATTAATTTCCATTCTCTCTTCTTCGCTATATTCAATAAGAGGAAAAAACATAAACGATTCTCTATCGAGTCGAAAATCTTCAACCCAGCCTTTGACAATTTCCCCATTTTTGTATTTTACTACAGCTTTTTTTTGTGCATTTTATTGAGTTCCTTGGTTATTATTTTTTCTGGATTCCCGCTTTCGCCTGGCCTGTGCGGGTTCGCACGCAGACAGGCGGGAATGACAGAAGAAATATGTGGGCTTGTAGAATCGCCCCTAAGTTTTTTAATAGCCAGGAAAGATGTCTATTGTACCTGGGATTGCCGCGTCGCTTCACTCCTCGCAATGACAGAAAAGAAATCAGTCGTTTGTAATACCATTTAAGGTATATTATGGTCCAATTCTTCTTTTAATTTCTTTAAAGCTTCGTTTTTTATTCGGGAAACCTGCCTTTGAGAAATAGCCAATTTTTTGGCTATTTTTGCTTGAGTTAAATCTTTCATAAAAATATAGTTTACCACTTTACGCTGTAAATTTTTTAATTTATTTAGAGCAAGCTCCAGGGCAACTAAATCTTCTATAGGCAGCCGAAAGCTTTTATAGTGGTCATTCTTGATTTTTTCTAATACAGGATATTCGTTATAATCATAAGTACGAGAATCCTGGTCAATAGAAACCACGTGAACGACATCCCTTGCCTTTAATACCTCTTTAACTCCTTCTTCGGTAAGGTTAAACTCCTGTGCAATTTTTTTAAGGGAGGGTATCTGTTTGGTTTCTTCTTTATATTCTACAATAAAGTCATCTATTTTTCTATTCAGTTCAATTATCCAGTGAGGAATTCTAATAGGTTGATGTTTATCTCTGATATAATGCCTGATCTCGCCAGAGATAAACCAGGAGGCATAGGTTTCAAACTTCACTTCTCTTTCTTGATTGTAAAGATTTATCGCATTAATCAGGCCAATATATCCCAGCTGTTCCAAATCTTCTAACGGCTCACCGGAATTTATAAATTTGTAGGCAATATTTTTTACCAAAGGTTTGTATTTTAAAATCTGTTCGTCAGTAACTTCTCTATTCATATCTAATGTCACAATAATACTCCTTCCTCGCCTTAATCGCTTTCGATGCTTTCTTTTAATTCTTTAAGTGCAGACTCTTTTATTCGGGAAACTTGCTTTTGAGAAATGCCTAATTTTTGAGCTATTTTGGTTTGAGTTAAATCTTTTTCGAAAATATAATAGATTATTTTTCGCTGTAATTTTTTTAATCTGCTCAAAGCAGTTTTTAAAGCAATAATATCTTCTATTGGCAGTTTAAAGGTTTCATAATTTTTACTCTTTATTTTTTCTATTTTTGGATAGCCGTCAGCACTATATTTTCTTTGTTCCTGGTCAAGGGAAACTATTTGAACCGCCTCCCGAGCTTTCATGATTTCTTTTATCCCTTCTTCGGTTAGGTTAAATTTTTCAGATATTTCGAAAAGTGAAGGAAATTTATTATTTTCGTTTTTGTAGGAAAAGATAAATTCATCTATTTTTTCATTTAATTTTAACATCCAGCCGGGAATTTTTATTACCTGGTGCTTGTCTCTTATATAGTGACGGATTTCGCCGGAGATAAGCCAGGTAGCATAGGTTTCGAATTTTACTCCCCTTTCTTGGTTGTAAAGATTAAAGGCATTCATTAATCCTATATAACCCACTTGTTCTAAGTCTTCCAAGGGTTCACCGGAATTTTTAAATTTATAAGCGATACTCTTTACCAGAGGTTGATATTCTGTAATTTGAGCATCGGTTATTTTTTGGGTAATAGCTATTACGGTCATAGAAATATTCCTTTTGAATATACATTATAAGATGACCATTATTTTATAAATAGGGAAACAATTTATGGGATTGCCACGCTGCCCCACGGCAGCTCGCAATGACATTCACAGACGAGAAGCCTGCCCTACTTTATATTGAACTTTCGATTACCAATAGCAATTATTCTAATTTCTTTATCAACTATTCTATAAATAATTCGCCAATCCCCTACTCGCAGTTTTCTATAACCACTTAAAGTTCCACGAAGATAAAAACCATATTTTATCGGATTAATCATTAAACGATTCCTAATGGCATTTTCTATTCTTATAGCTATATTAGAACTCAATCTTGGAATATCTTCGCTTTTTACTTTAGGATGATATTTTATATTCAATTTTCCTTTTTATTCCATACTTCTTCATGAGTTAGGCTATTTTCCCAGTTAAATGTATCTTCCCTTTCAGATGCAATTCTGTCGAAATATCTATCCTCAAAAATTTCTAATCCTTCGCAGATTAAATCTCTACATATGCTGGAAATTGAAATTCCCTTTTCTTTTGCCATTTGTTTTATTAAATCCCTGACGGGGGGTTCTAATAGTACAAGTGTTCTTTGATTGCTCATATTTATCACCTCTGTTGGTATGGTATCATATATGATACACAATAGTCAAAAATTATTGCAGGCTTAATAAAGATTCACCCCCACCTTGATCCTCTTCCTCAAGGGGGAGGAAAGTGGGAAAAGACGATTTAAACAGAGATTGTTTCGTTGCTTCGCTCCTCGCAATGACATTTTATATTTTTATTGGATTAGGTTTACCATGTTAAATATCGGCAGGTACATGGCGATGATCATAGTGCCAACAGTTAAAGCGATAAAGGCCATCATAAGCGGTTCAATAATGGCAGTTAGCTTTTCTACAGCCCTATCCACTTCCTCATCATAAAATTTTGCTACATTCATTAACATTTCTTCTAACTCACCACTCTCTTCCCCAACCATGATCATCTGGGTAACCATCGGAGGAAATACACCGCTGGCTGCCAGAGGACCTGATATACTCTGTCCTTCTTTTATCTTTGTCCTTGCACCAAGAACAGCCGAAGATATGACCAAGTTGCCTATAGCATTGGAAGATACCTGTAATGCTTCCAAAATAGGGACACCACTTTTAATTAGAGTCCCAAGTATTCTGGTAAATCTGGAAACAGCAGTTTTTCTATTAATTTCACCGATTATTGGCGCACGTAATTTAAATTTATCAAGATTAAGTTTGCCACTCGGTGTTCTTTTGTAAGCCAAAAATGCGGCGACCAAACCGGCAAAAACCATAAAAAATAAATACCAAAATTTATTAAATAAAACGGTTAAGGTTACAAAAAATTGAGTA
>DASRME010000015.1:0-3028 GCA_035648095.1 Atribacterota bacterium
GTTTTGAAATGCGGGGTCAGTTTTATCTACCACTACCTGAGTTACCACTGTAGCTGTATTCTTTTTAATACCTCTCTTTTTAAATTCATTATAGAGTGCCTGCTGAATCTGATATCCGATGGCACCCTGGGTATCCGCCCCACAATTAACCAAAGGTACTCTATGCATCCCTCCTACTTCATGCGCAATTTCCGAACGTCTCAAAATAAATCCTACCTGAGGACCGTTCCCATGAGTAACCACTACATCATAACCCTGTTCGATCATTCCGGCAATGTGTTTGGCTGTTTCACATACTGCATCGTACTGGTCTTCCACTCTTTCATGCTGCTTATCTTTAATAAGGGAGTTTCCTCCGATAGCTAGCACTGCCAATTTGGACATTTTTTATTTCCATCCTTTCGAATATCTAATCTATCTAAATAATATCGTAAATAATAAATGTAACTTTTTACCTTTTTAGCATATTCAACTGTTTTATTAAAATATTCTTTTATTGATCTTTTACAACATAATTTTATTTATCTTGGATTAATTATTCTCGATAAATACAATATCAACAAAACTTTCCAGGTTTTATTTACCGCCCATAGTGAGTGTCATCACTGCCTTTGCGGTATGCAGTCTATTTTCTGCTTCGTCGTAAACAATGGAATGAGGTCCATCAATCACTGAATCTTCAACTTCATTTCCTCTATCTGCTGGAAGTGCATGCATATACATTACCTCTTTATTGGCAAGTTTCATCATTTTCTCGGTACATTTCCAAGCTTTGCAGGACTCAAGTAAAGCATCAATTACTTCGCCTTTTTGATTGGTTACCCAACTTCCCCAATTTTTAGGGATGACTACATCTGCCTCTCTATACGCTTCTTCCATATTATGGGTTATAGTTAAGGTTCCACCGTGTTTTTCAGCATTTTCTTTAGCTTGTTTAATAGCCCAATCTGGTAAATCATACCCCTCTGGATAGGCAAGGGTCACCTCCATTCCATATCTTGGAAATAAAAGAACTTGAGTAAGCGGAACTGAAATTGGTTTCTTATGACTGGTTGCATAAGCCCAGATAATAGATACTTTAGTACCTTTTAAATCTCCAATTTTTTCTTTCATGGTCATCAAATCAGCAATTCCTTGCATGGGATGATATAAGTCACATTGTAAATTTATAACGGGAGCCGAAGACCACTTTGCCATTTCTCTTAAATATTTGTTCCCTACTTCCCAGGAACAATATCTACAAGCTATAGCATGACCAAATCTGGATAAAATAATAGCTGTATCCTTGGCTACTTCACCATGAGATATTTGCATGGTACTGGTATCAAGAAAATTACCATGACCACCTAACTGAGCGATCCCTGCTTCCATAGAGTTTCTGGTTCGGGTTGACTGCTCAAAAAACATTAAAAATATTGTCTTGTATAGCAGATAAGGTGTTGGTATACCCATGGCAAATTTTTTCTTTAAATCAAAAGAAACTTCGAGTAAGGTGTCTACTTCCTCTTTAGTCCACTCTTGAAGTGTAATAAAATGCTTACCTTTAAATATAGTTTGCATTTATTTGTTTCCCCCCTTTCTATGAATAAATTTTTTGAAATAGTTACTAAAATAAATGACTGGTATTACTGTATAGATAGTTGCTGCCTTTACCAGCTCATTCTTCCAAATATTTTGATTATTAATTAAATTAATTTTTAAATATTACTTTACCTTGCTCTTCACTAATTCTCCGAATCCTTTTTCCCCAATGACTCCTTCATCGTCTTTATATACTAACTCCCCACGGATAATAGTCATATATATTTTCCCCCTTAAAGTCTTCCCGGCGAGGGGAGAGTATTTTCCTTTACTCATTAAACTTGAGGGTTCTACGGTCCATTCTTTATCCAGGTCTATTACGGTAAAATCAGCATCATAACCAATTTGAATAGCTCCTTTTTGGGGGGAAAGTCCGTACCTTTTAGCAGCATTCTCAGACATTAATTTTTGAATTTCAGTTAAATTTAATCTACCACTATGGTAGCCAAAATGAATTAAAGTTGGAGCGACTAATTGAGTACCTGGAATACCGGCATAATTCTTCCAGATATTAGGAGATGATTTTTCCTCTGGATATTTCCCCGCCGCATGGTCGGTGCAAATAAAATCAATTGAACCATCTTTCAATCCTTTCCAAAGCTCTTCCCTATCCTCCTCTTTACGTAAAGGTGGAGCAATTTTTAACATTGAACCCATCTTTTTAAAGTCTTCCGTTATAAAAACCAAATATTGCGGACAGGTTTCAGTGCTCACATTTAACCCTTGAGTTTTCGCCCATCGGATAACATTTAACCCTTCTTTGGTAGAAAGGTGCACGATGTGAAGTTTATTCCCAACTTTTTCAGTAATTCCCACGACAGACCATATTGCTTCTGGCTCCGCTTCATATGTCCTTCCTAGAGACCAACTCTCGGGGTCTTCTCTCCCCATCTCCTGCATAAGATGAGAATAATAATTCACCAGATAATAATCTTCAGCATGTATTGCACACACCAGGTTTAATTCTTTCATTAATCTGAAGGCTTTATCCATATTAGGGACAGACATCCTGGGATAGAGTTCCATCCCGGAAATAGTGTAAAATTTTATGCCAACAATTCCTCTATCTTTTAATTCTTTTAAACTTTTCCTGTATTCTCCTGATTCTACCTGCTCGGGAGTTACCCCTCCCCAGAAAGCAAAATCTACATAGGCTTTTGGCTTAACTATATTTAATTTGTAATCAAAATTTGAACCATTAGTAACGGGAGGAATGGAAGTGCAGGGCATATCGATAATAGTAGTAATACCCCCTGCTGCTGCACTCTTAGTCCCGGTTTCAAAATCTTCTCTCTCCGTAAATCCAGGATCATCAAAATGCACATGAGGATCAATAAAGCCAGGGAATACTACATTTCCTTTGGCATCAATTTCTTTTTTCACAAAAAGTAATGCCTCATCTCCTGGTACAATATCTTTTATCTTTCCCCTTTCAACATATATGTTT
>DASRME010000016.1:0-3091 GCA_035648095.1 Atribacterota bacterium
TTAATTGCATCAATTATTTTCTCCACAGTTTTCTCCACAGTTTTTGGTCTTTTGAAAGTAGCAGTAAAGAATGTATCAAATTCAAATTTAATCGGCAGCAATCCGGCTTTAGAGATGAGATTCCTCATCTTATTGATACCAGTTCCCATCTTCTCGATATATCCTGCCCGATGTAGTAAATTTGCAATATTAGGATTTCTTAAGACACTCTTTTTACCAAAGTCTTCCGGTTTTAATCCTTTTGCCAGTCCACCAAAATTGGTTATTTCAATCCGGTCATCAAACATCTCAACCATTATATTAGTGCCTTTTTCAAAATAATCCCGATGACAAACAGCATTGATAATTGCCTCTCGCAGGGCCTCATAAGGGATCTGAAGTATTCAAGTTTTTTAGGGTCAAAGTGGGTATTATAATCAAATCTTGAATTTATAAGCTCATCAAAGCGAATTTTGCTTTCTGCTTTAAAGAATTCAATAATATCATTTCGATTAAGCTTTTGGGAATTTGGACCTACTCTAATATAAAAACCGGTTTTCCAGTTGGGATTGCCGCGTCGCTTCGCTCCTCGCAATGACAGAGAATACAGAAAGACAAAAGAAGTCAGTCTTCTAGTCCTTTTTTAAACTCTTCTATTCCAAGGATGTCTAAAAAAGCATTAACTCTTTCATAAGCATCTCTGCTAACTCTTTCCTTTTCTTCCTCATCATCAATATCTTCAAAATTTATTAACCAGACAGGTCCGGGAGTATCTATATCTTTAAATTTCGCTTTAATTTTACCAAGACCTTCCTGCACAAGTTTATTAGATATAAAAGGTTGAAAGATTTTAACTAATTCATTAATGCTTCCCGGATAGTGTAAAATTGTAAAGTAAATGTCATAGGCATCTTTTTCCTTATATCGATCCCACATGCACATTCCCTTCATTACCAAAAAAGGTATAACGGTAGCAATTTTAATATTTACCTCATTTAACGCACCATCTGGCATGTTTGCAGAAATTTTTTAAGTAAATCTACCTCTACGGTTATATTTCCACCATTTTCAGTTGGGATTGTTCGATAAAAAATAAAAGGTTGTTCTCCTTCTTCGTAACCTTTACTTTTTAATACTTGCAGAATTGTTTTATATGTATCACCGGATATTTTTTGAAAATCCAATGCAATATCAATATCGAGGCTACCTACGTGTTCATATCGGTTTTCTTCTATAAGAAAGTATGGAATCCAACCGCCTACCAATACTATATTATCACGAAACTCTCCCAGAATAGTCATAAGCTCTACAAGTACTGACAAACAGGCATTAACTTCTTTTTTGCCATATTCGTATCTTATTACCATTGTTTTCTTAACTTTCTTTCAAGAAGAAATTTTGCTGCTTCTTCTCCACGCTCCATATAACTTTGAAGGTCTAAATATAGCTGGATATCGGAAACAACTTTTTCACCATTGATTTCCTGTAAATAATAGAATACTCCTTCATCGTAAGGTTCGAGGAAGGAGACATTAGGGCCTGTGGATACTTCTTTAAAATTTAGATCCTTCGCTATCCGATCAATATTATTGCTCACATAGGTAAAAATTCTTTTATATCTTAAAAAGGGAGCCACCCTCGATGCCCCGGATGTAAGGGTAAATGCATACGATATTTGGTTTTCTTTAAAATAATCGCTCAATTTTCTTTCTAAAACCTCTAAGTCATCCATTGAGTAAAAATTTCTTATTTTGTTCTTTCGGTAGCTGTAATTATTAGACCATTTCTCTAATAGTTGTTCTGCATTCTTTAGCCTGATTTTCGTATTCTTTCCACTACCTATTTCTTCAATAAATTCGAATTCCAAGAGTCGTTGCTTCATATTAGACGCCTGTCCGAGACTTATATCTGCCTCTTTGGCAATATCCTTTACAAACCATTCCTTTTTTGGATTACATAGGAAGACTCTTAAGACACGGGTGGATTTATTAGAGAAAATTGATTTTAATGGCCTGGTATTAGGGTAGAGATTGGGGCGTCCCTCAATACTTATATAGACATGATCAAATTTAAAAAGACAATTCCCGGTAAGGTCTATAAAACCAATTCCATTTTCGCGGCAAATTTGTTTAGATTCTTCAGATATAAAGGTCGCAGAAAATACGCCATAATAGTTTTTTTTATTACTTACCATATATTTTAGTTTATTTACTGCCATTCTTGCATAACGTGGTTGTCCTGCCGATTTAACTTCAAAAACGATAAAATACTTTTTTTTATCTTTAGCCTTCACTTCTACAATTAAATCAGGTTGAACCTGTTGATTAGGGAATAAGTTTTTAACTTCTGACTTTATACTGTCTACTTTGATAAAATCAGTAGATTCAAACAGATTTCGTATATTTTTTTTGATATTATCAATAATTTCTTTTTCCGTAATCATTGTTTCACCTAATATTACTCTTTCAGCGTTTGCTGAAATTATATAATATAATGAAATATAAGTCAAGGCCTGCTTCTAATTTTCACTGAAAAGTTCAGTTTCAGCGTTTGCTGAAACAGGCCAAAAAGTTTAGTCTCCTCTTTTGCATTGGTTGTCATATAAAAATTATCGCGCTTTCTTCGAAAGTCACAAGGACAGACAATATATCACCCTCACCCTACCCTCTCCCCTCAAGGGAGAGGAGATGTCAGAAGAGGAATGGATTCCCACTTTCGTGGGAATGACATAAAGAGAAGCGGGAATACAAAAGAAAAATGTCCCCCATGATTCCTGTTTTAGAAAATAGTCAAGACCTTTTTCGATTATACCAGATAATAGTCATGTTAGATCAGAGAGATATTCCTGATAGACAGGCGAGACGACTATCCTATGGTTGGGCTTGGGATTGCCGCGCTCCCTTCGGTCGCTCGCAATGACATGGAGAAAAGTTTTTTAAAATATTTGTTGCAATTGGGAAAAGAAGTGGGGGAAAATAGGTTTACGAATTTTTGTTCGCACCTGCTTATTCAGGCATATTTTTAATAAATTATTATGAAAGGAAGTAAGTAAATTGTTCAAAAAACCGATGAAGATGAGAGATTTAGAAGTCTGGGGAGTCCCCTCTTATAT
>DASRME010000017.1:0-2311 GCA_035648095.1 Atribacterota bacterium
ATTTTATCTGCCGGTTGTTTTCTTACTCCTTCAACCCGCACCTTAACTATGGCAGTAAATCCGACTGAGGAGGTATAACCAATCCAGCAGTAGGAGCTAATCCTGGTTATACGGAAAATCAAGTGGTAAATATTACTGCTACTCCAGCAACAGGTTATCATTTTGTCAACTGGAGTGGAGCTGTAACAGGTTCTGTTAATCCTACCACAGTGACCATGAATGCCAATAAGACGGTTACTGCTAATTTTGATTTATTGGTAGATTAGTAGAGTAGGCGCTAGTTATGTCGGTGTAGCGAAGGAATCCTTTAGATTAAGCCCTGACCATTCTGTGGTTCAGGGCTTAATGTATTTATTGATTATAATATAGGAGATGTCTATAAATGACTAGGGACGTTTTTTTTGATATATTTTATTAACCATAAGAAAAGAATATCAAGAAGTTTACCTATAGATGAAGGTAAAAGTTATATTCCGTACTCCTATCTGAATCAGTTTAACAATCAACAAAAAGGAGAAAAATAGTATTTTTTACTGGGATACCATTTCCCTTATTTTTCTGATCCATTTTAATTCTTCTTCCCTGGGTAGTCTATTATTTCATATTTAAACTTACCCAGAGGATAGTTTAATATTATTTAACCTTATAACAAAAAATAATTAAAGGTTAAAATATAAAATTAATAATAATAAAACGTTGTCTGTATATAATATGTAATGAGTATTAACTATGTTGGAAACCATTGATAATGATTTCTCTTAATAGTCTTATAAAGAAAACTGAATTAAAAAAATAAATCTTAAAAAAATAAAGAAGAGACACTTCGGTGTCCCTTCTTGTGTATTGGTTTTAAGTTATAATATTTTTATTATTGAACACTTATAAAATAAGGAACACTTCTGATCTATCACCTTGTTTTAACTAAAACTTTTGAGTTTATGTAATAGGAAGCCTAAGATAATTTAAAAAATATAATTTATTTTAAGAATAGTTTTTTATTCGTTCTTAATTTTCAACCGATACTAATTATTTCTTCTAGTTTTTGATACACTTTTTCAGTTTCATCACTCATGTAAAAAGTTCGAAAATCGTTCTGTTGGGGGAGCCAAGAAAATTACCAGCCCTTCAGCTTGAATGCTGAAGGGCTTTTTGTTTTTATAAATTATTTTTATAAAAAAGAAGGATTTTTAAATAATCTATAGAATATATATTATAAAAGAAGAATATCCGTTAAAGAACGAAAAAGAGAAGGTGAGTTTCAAAGTTTCTCTTAGTTATTAAAGAATTTATTACTATTTTTCTACACGGTTTGGTATTATACGGAAGAGTAATATCTTCATGTGATTCATGTAGTAATTTTCTAAATAAATGTCTCTATTTCAAACAATGAAAGAAAGGAGGATACCAATGGATAAAAAAGCTTTTATCGACAAGCTGGATGCTCAACTCAAACAGTGGGATGCTGAGATTGAAAAGATGGAGAAAGCCATCATAAAGGAGGAAGAAGCAGATCCCAGGATATCGTACAATAAAAAGATTGAAGAATTTCGAAACAAAAAAGAAGAAGCGCAAAAAAAATTAGAAGAACTAAGGAAGGCTGATGATACTAGTGCCTGGGATGATCTAAAATCAGGGGCTGAAAAAACATTTGACAATATCAAAAATACTTTTAACTCTATTAAGTCTAAGTTTAAATAATATGTACTAATTTCGAGTCGTGTTAATAGTCTAGTTTAAAATTTACTTATAAGTTCTGAACGTGTCCAACAGAGGAGCTAAGATATTCCAAGCCCTTTGGCCTTTACTGAAGGGCTTTTTATTTTTATAAATATTTTCATAGAACAGAAGGATTTTTTAATCTCTGTTAGGGTCTAATTCCCCGCAGCTTGCTGCGATAAGATAGAAACAGACCTGATTGGAGATACCCCGTCAGCTTGCTGCGGGGTAGTTCATTAGGCTTATAGTATATAATAAACAATACATTGAATTACGTTTATTTATTAAAATGGTTGAAGTAAAAAAGGGGGTGATATTAAGTGGGAGATAAAAATCCGAAAAAGTTGAAAAAAAAGAAAAAAATAATTAAGAAGGTTGCTGAGCAATCCAGAATCGCTACTGAAACAGTCTCAGTAAAGAAATCCAAAAAATAACAATATAAAAATAATCAAATCGTTATTTAGTAAAGAATAAGGCACGTGATAAATTTGCACCTTGATTAAGTATTAAAAACAGGTGAAAGAAGGAGTTAGCATAATTGGATAAAAAATGAGTATTAGTTGGAGAAAATTTAGGATATTAATCTATTAATTCT
>DASRME010000018.1:0-2473 GCA_035648095.1 Atribacterota bacterium
AAATACTATGTATTAAGGTAACAGTTACTCCTGAAAGCATGCCAATAACAATAATTTTGCCATTAATCGTTTTTATCTTTTTAATTAAATTAAAATTGGTTTTATAGAATATTACAATAATTAATATAAAAACTAAAAGTCCGATAATTCCCGTTTCTGCTCCTAATTGCAAATATTCATTGTGCGATTCTCCGGCTTTCCCAGAAAATTTTAAATAATTAGGATTTTTTTGTAAGAAATCAGCTTGGTAATTTAAATAATATAAAGGGAAAGTGCCTAATCCTAAACCAAACAAAGGTCTATCCTTAATCATATTTATAGTTGATTGCCAGATTAGAAGCCGAGATCTTAATGAACTCCCTTGCATATCAAAAGCAGAAATTGCTCTCTCTGCTGCGGTTATGGAACTTCGATTAAGTAGATTATCGGTAGAATAAATTAAAGTAATTAATAAAAAAAGTGAAAAAAGTATTATTAACCATTTTTTATTATCTTTTAATACTTTATGTATCTTAAAATGAGATAAAAGATATCCAAATAGTAATAAGGAAAAGAGTAAAGCTGCCCAGATTGCCCTGGTATGGCAAACAATTATTCCAGTATAATTAATAAGCAAAACTACTTCAAATAAAATTTTATTTATTTTCTTTGTTTCTATTAAAAAAAAAGAAAAAGCTATAGGAAATATTAGAGCCAAGTAACTGGCAACATAATTAGGATTTCCTAAAGTAGAGGTCAACTGTTTAATATCATAAAGGAAAGGATCTAATCCATAATATTGAAGTAATAGATAAAGAGATATTAAAGATGCAGAAATAAAAAATATCATCAAGCAGAAATTAAAAGAATCTGTAGTTTTTATATTATTTATTACAAAAAAGTATATTAAAAAATAAGATAAAAAGTTAATAAAATCTTTTAAGCTAACCCAATAGGTATTGTTTATTAAAATTGACAGTGTTGCGATTAAAATAAATAGTAAAATAGGTAGATTTAAGGAATGAGATGAATATATGATCTTCCCTTCTTTTATTATGTTAAAAATATAGAAAGCAAAGATGCCGAGAGCTAAGAGATTTATAATTGTCGCTTGATTTATCCTAAAATTATAAACATATTTATATACAAATAAAGTTGGCAATAGAATAACCAATAAAAAAAATATATTCCATACTTTTGGATTTTTTTTTGTTACCATATCATCCATTTTTTACGTTTCCTTTATTTATAATGGCTTGACAAAAAACAATTAAAAAGACTCCATATAATTGTTTTATACGGAGCCTTTTTAAATTTTATTTCTATTAAAATTATTATTTACGTGCAGTTAAACTATCTGCATAAACATCGGCAGCAGCAGCCGCACTATCGTTTCCGTTAATAGTAAATACATCATTTGAATAGATAACGTATACTTCACCTGGTTTAGAAAGGGCTAAGGTAAGGGGATAGGTTAGCTGGGCTGCACCATCTACAGGATTATGTATTCCAGAATCTGCAACTAAATCGCCTTCTGTCCACATCGTATTAACATCTGTGGTAGTACTATCAGCTAACTCTGCTTGTATTAAGGTTTGAATGGTTCCTACATTTGCTTTTACAATAGCATTTTTAGCTTTCTCCTGTTGACCGGTGTAAAGTCTTAACCCCAATAAAGCTAATACACCGATGATAGCTACTACGACCATCAATTCAATTAAGGTAAAACCTTTCTTACTTTTTCTAAAATTATACATTTTAAATTTCTCCTTTTTAATTTTTTTAATAAGTCGACCAGTCTGCCGGTCTTCCGGTCAAATTAGTCGTTAGTGAATAGTCGTTAGTGTTTAAATACGAATTACAAGATGAGATATAAAGATTATTCTACTGACTAATTTATCGATTGACCAGTTTGCCGGTCTCGATTCAATTGATAATTAAAAATACATTTGAAAAATCGGTAGTTTAGCGGTCATAGCCGCAAGTGCCTTAGACCTAAACTTTGCGCCCTACCCTTTTCGGGTAGTTTACCTTTTTCAATTTTTTTTATTATTCCGGAATTAATCACCTCCTGGTTGTTGTTTTATATTTTCCTTTAAAATTTTTATGTCGTCTTACTGTTAGAGCTGATAGGAATTTGTTAAAATTATATTCACCCCCACCTTAATCCTCCCCCCTCAAGGGGGAGGAAGTAAATGTTGGGAGAAAAAAATAAAGTCGGTAGTTTGGCGGTCATCGTAATAAATTACCTTAGACCCATAACTTTGCGTCCTACCCTTTCGGATAGTTTGCCTTTATCAACTTTTAAAAGTTTTTTATTCTTTTTTCTACTTATATTATTCCCAAATTTGGTAGGTTTTAGACAAGAAGTGAAAAAATTTATTAAAATTTTTTTAATTAACCAGTTTACCGGTCAATTAAAAAAAGTCTACCGGTCTTCCAGTCCGTCGGTCTACCAGTCAAAATAGTCGTTAGTATTTTGTATTTAGTATTT
>DASRME010000019.1:0-2578 GCA_035648095.1 Atribacterota bacterium
CAGGCTTCTACTTCATTATTTGCCAAATACTCCAGGGCAAGCAATAGGTTGGTCTTAAAAATCTTGTCCTCCAGTTCACCGGTTAAAAATTCTCCGGGATATGGGAAAAAATCTTTTGCTGATACTATCCGCATATTACTTACTTCATACTGGGAGTCAATTTTAGATTTTTCGTAAATAAATCTATAAATATCCTCTCTGGTCCTCTTCCATATGGGGTGATTCTGTTTGGGAGGTAAATGTTTTATGCTTAATTTATTATCCAGGAAAAAATCAAAACCGAACATTTTCGCATTGATGAGATAATCAATATCTTCTCCCCTGGGAATATTGGGGTCAAAAGCTACTGTCTGGTATAAATTTTTGTGAACTACCATAGCCCCGCCAAAGACGAAGGGGGTATGTTTAAGCCGGGGTCCGCAGCCGATTATTTTATCAAAGGCTTTGGATTTACTCCCAAATCTGTTCCAATAAGTCATCCAGGGCTCCATACTGACATCATCATAATAATTTCCAAATTTATTCAAATAATAACCGGCTACTCCATATACAGTTTCACCATATACTCTTTTCCCGATGAATTCCCTGGCTATATCCATAAAGTCAGGATTTTCAATCACTTCATCATCATCAATCAAAACTGTAATATCAGAATTAAGTAAATGAGAAGCGAATAGACACATATTCCTGACATTGGCATAACCCTGCAAGCTTAACAAAGAAAGCACATTTTCCTTTAATTGAAAATTTCTACCAAATTTTTTAATTTTCTTTAAAGTCTCTCGAGTAAATAGATAGGTTTCTACCTCCAATCTTACCTCTTTAACTATCTTTCTTACTTTTTCTTCTGCCTCGTGTTCTATTTCCATATGGGTTGGGCAAATTAATATAACTAACTTAAAATCTTTCTTTTTTAAGATCTTCATATTTTCCAGGGTTCGACCCAGGGTCCCTTCCTCATCAACGGGGGTAGCGTGATCATAGACAATGTCTCCTTCTTTAAAGCCAATCTCATTTTTCCGCCCCCAATAAGTAGGGATAACCACTACAGTTCGCATAATTTTCTTTCTCCTTCTCGTTTTTGTGTAAATAGTTTTTACTAAATTTATCTTTCCTTGGTTAAAATATCTCTTCCTTATATATTTTTTCTACTTCTTTAATGGTATTTTCCCAGGAAAAATTATTTACCGCGTATTCGTGTGCCCGATTTCTTCTTTCTTTTTTGTCAAGTCTTACCAGCTCATTCATAATGGCTTCGGCCAGAGCAATATCATCCTCTACATCGACCAGGGCGCCAATATCTTCATTGATAAAATCAGGAAGCCCTCCCTGATTGGTAGCTACTACCGGAGTTCCGCAGGCCAGTGCCTCAATAGCAACCAGTCCAAAAGGTTCGCTCCTTGAAGGCACGGTGCTTACATCCGCAATATTATAAAAATCTACCAGCTGGTCTTGATTGACATGACCCAAGAAAAAAGTTCTCTTTAACTTAAAAAAATCTTTAAGTTTTTTTAACTCTTCATACAATGCACCATTACCAGCAATTAAGGTCATAATTTTTTCTTTCATCTGGTTTTCATATATTTTAGCAGCTTTTAATAATATGTCTACCCCTTTAAAATGAGCTAATTTCCCGGCAAAAAAAACAATATAATCTGGCATTTCATTTATAGCAAACTTTTCTAGGGTTTCTTTTCGAGAAACATTTTTTACTTTAAAAAGCTTGGTATCATATCCGTTATAGACAATCTTTCTTTTGTCGTCTCCTATATGGTAAAGTTCCTTGGTATCTCTGTCTACTTGTTTAGAGATAGTAATAACTTTTCGAGCATTTTGAGCACCCTTTAAGGCGTAAGGATGATATCTTTTATCCTGTTTAAATCCTTTCAGGTCTGTACCATGCACTGTTGCCACATAGGGAAGACCGGTCTTTTGGGCAGCATAAGGGGTAATCCAGAGATGCTGGGCGTGAATAACGTCAGGTTGAAATTTATCTGCCTCTTCTTTAGTTACTCTAACCATGATATCAATATAATCTCTCATCTGCTTTTTATTTAGTTGATAAAAAGTAGTATTACTCCGGGGATGACTGGTAAAACAGGGAAAATTAAAATCAATTTCATAATCTTTGCTGTTATCACCCCTAAACATTATCGGTCTCATTTTAAAAATTTCCGGGGATACCATTTGATTTTCCGGAAATATAACTTCTACCTTATGCCCGATTTCGGTTAGTTCTTTGGCTAAATTTTTAGTGTAAACTCCGCTCCCTGAACCCTCCAGAGGGAAGTGATTTATTATTAATATTTTCATTTTTTACTCTCTCTATTTCTCTAATCTCTCGATAAAATCATTCCAGGCTCTCATGGTATTTTTGTATTCACTAATTACCCGTTCTAAATTATGGTAAGATATTTCCAGGGCCTCGGGTAAGATCAAAAATCTCTTATCATTAAGATAAGAAGCTACGGCCTTGGAGCCAACAATGATATTTTTCTTCTGTTGGTTTTTTACCTCTTCCACATCTTCGCCTTTTAGCCAATTAAGGAAGGGATTCCTTCCTATCCAGCCCAGACAG
>DASRME010000020.1:0-2358 GCA_035648095.1 Atribacterota bacterium
GAAAAATTAGGTTATGATATTCAATGGCTTGATATAGGGATTTCTATAGCACATTATGAAATAGCTTTTGGATGCAGAGAATTTATAGTCAACACTTCCAAAATAGACCATGTACCTGATTTTTTGGAATATGTAATAACCGCAAAAAAATAAAAAGTAATAGGGACAGACACCTACTTCCTTAAATAATTAATATTTTACTTTTAAATTAGATAAATAGGGCAGATATAGCAGGTCAATGATTCGGTAGCTTTTAACGGAAAACCTATAGGATCTGAGAAATTTCTTAACCGGATGGTTAAGGTTTTAGGTATTATTATGATAAAGCAGTAAAAGGGTTCAGGTCTCAACATTTGACATTGGGGAATTTAAATGTCAGGGGAAATAATAGTAACAGACACCCATTTTTTTAAGAGGAAAATTGGCAAAAAGAATATTTCTTTTGAAAAGTATGAATTCCGGCGATGTTTATACCAGTTTAACCATTCGATAACTTCTTTTTAACTGACAAGAAAAATGAACTAGGTTAAAATAATAATATGATGACAACCAATAAAACAATACCCAAAGACATAGATGAATATATCGCAAGTTTCCCCAAAGACATTCAAGAGATTTTGGAAAAGCTTAGGACGACAATTAGAAAGGCTGCACCTGATGCGGCAGAGATAATTAGTTATCAAATACCGACCTTCACTCTTAAAGGCAATTTAGTGCATTTCGCAGCCTATAAAAAGCATATCGGATTTTATCCCACACCAACAGGAATTGAGGTATTCAAAAAAGAGCTGTCTGCTTATGAAGGAGCAAAAGGTTCGGTAAGATTTCCCTTAGATAAACCAATCCCTTTTGACTTAATAAGTAAAATTGTAAGATTTAGAGTAAAGGAAAATTTGGAAAGAGACGAAGCAAAAGTGAAAAAGAAAAAATAAAAACGCTGCTGTGCTACACTTACGAAATCAAAAAGCATGATCCTGAAATATAAATTAGATGCTCCTTCCAATTTCATATACTTCCTTTAAAGCCTCAGTATTCTCTTCCACGGGCATATACTCATCGGTACATGCACCATATACTTTGACAAGTTCCCATTTAATATATTCACAGATATCTCTGAATGTTCTTTCAACAAGCTCAGCTCCTGAGTTTGGAAGGGAACCACCGTAGGTCATCAATAAATATATCTTCTTACTTTTTATCTCACTTATTTTAAGGGCATAAAATCTATCGATTAAAGCCTTAAGCTGACTGGACATGCTCCACCAGTATACCGGTGTTGCAAAAACAAGTACATCTGCCTCTTTGAGAATTGGATAGATGTTTTGCATATCATCTTTTAGTTTACATCCTGTGGATGTCTCACAGTATCCACAGCCGGTACAGCCTAACATCTTATTCTCCTGCAGGTAAACTTGATTTATGGTTACTCCGCTTTTTTCAGATACTCCCTTTAAGAATTCCTTAAGTAAACGAGCTGTATTTCCATTTTTTCTTGGACTGCCAAGAAATGCTGTAACTTTCATATTTATCCTCCCTTTAATATATTACCGAGTATTATTTCGTATATTTTATATCATAAAGAAGCAGGATAATGCAAATAGCAAGTGAAAAGGATTGGTGTCAAGAACTTGTGTGTATTTGTGTGTGGTTCTTACCTTAAAAAATTATTTAACCTGAAACCATAACTATTAATTGCGGAATTAATAAAATAAGTTTAAAATATTCATATAAATTTATAAAGACATACTCCACTCAGGCTTAAAAAAATATAGGGGAGGTGCTGAAATGATTAAGATATTCAAAACCACAAAAGAGGGATTAGAAGAAACCAGAGAGATAGAGAAAAATTGCTGGATAAATTTCTACAACCCTACCAACGGAGAATTGGGAAAGTTATCAGAGAAACTAAACATTCCTTTGAACTTCTTGACTGACCCCATAGACCTTGATGAAAGAGCAAGAATCGAGATGGAAGATAAATGTGTTCTAATTATATTGAGAATTCCTCACTTTGAAGAGAAAAATGTAGATATTCCCTATATCACTTTACCCATTGGTATAATATTTGTCGAAGACTTAGTTATTACCGTCTGTTCCAAGGATGTTGAGGTTATTTCTGATTTTATTAATGGCAAAGCAAAGAACTTTTCCACTGAAAACAGAAGCCGTTTCCTTTTACAGGTATTCCTCAGAACAGCTTTGTTATATTTAAAGCACCTGAAAGAAATTAATAAGAGAACAAATGCCATTGAGGATGAATTAGAGAAGGCGATGAAGAATGAGGAACTAATAAAACTGTTAAACCTTGAAAAAAGCTTAGTTTTCTTTACCACTTCTTTGAAGTCGAATGAACTTATG
>DASRME010000021.1:0-2045 GCA_035648095.1 Atribacterota bacterium
CAATGAAAAGCTAAGTGAAGTATTCTCAGCTTATGGTGAAGTTAAGAGTGTTAATATCATTGAAGGCAAAGGTTTTGGTTTTGTAGAAATGTCTACTGCAGAAGAAGCTCAAAAAGCCAAAGAAGCTTTAAATGATACCGATTTCGATGGTCGTCCTTTAAAGATTGATGAAGCCAAACCACCTAAGCCAAGAAGCGAATATCAAAGTAATCGTAGATACTAAAATAATAAATTAGTAAATAAATAATAAATTTAAGATAATTCTGTTGTATCAATAAAGGCCAGTCATTTTATAGAGCAGCACAATTAAATCATCATCAGATGTATTCCGCGATTATTATTTAAACTTCCCTCCTTACACCTTTAATTAATTGTTGAAATTCTTCTCTCTTTATATTCCATTCACGAAAGATTTTTTTAATTCCAACTGCAACTGCAGAAAATATTTCTTTTACCTTTTCTACTGCCCTTTGATCTTTGAGGATCTACTGTTCCGACAATGAAGAGATGTTTTCTCCTAGAGATTCGCAATTTTATAGTATACCTCCCTAATTAAATAGGCACAGCTTGGGTTCAAGTTACAAATGCAACACTTAACTTTGGTATAATATACCAAAAGAAAGGAGTTGCATATGTCCCATAAATCCACCTTCTTCTTTATAATTATATAGTTAAATTATATTATTTTTGTGGATTTATATTAAGCTAAATGTTATACTTTTCACAAAGTCTGCCGTTTCTTCTGTCTTATTTGTCTTTTCTCGAAGGAGGTTAATTTGGGAAGATTACCCGAAAGGGATAGCGAACAGTATTGGAAGAAAAAAGAAGATGAAATTGGAGATAAAATTAGAGGAAGAATGCTTGCAGAATTTATCAGTGGTTATCAGAATTTTTCCGGCCCAATTTTAGGAATATTATTTTATACTGAGAGGGCTTTTTACTTTCAGACTTTTCCCAGGGAAAACTGGTTTCTTTCCTTGTTAAAACCGGGAGAATCACTAAGTCAGAATAAACTGTTGAATTTTTGTATTCCCTGGTCAAAGGTAAAAAAAATAGATTTTCCGCCAAGGAAAAATCCTTTTTTCAGATTTTTTCTTTCTCAGGAGTACCGTATTCTTATTGATTATCAAAATAATGAAAATAGAACGAACCTTACAATAAATATGCAAAGTCGGGAAGATGGAGGCAAATTGATAGAATTTTATAAAAAAATGCAAAATACTGTGTAAATAGAAAACGATACAATGTTCAAAGTCAAACCACAAACTCTCTTTATAAACGCTACCCTCAGTTCCCTAAACTATTGGTTCTACTCCTGGTCATCCAAACAAAGATTTCATCACTTCAGGAATAAGAATCATTCTTAATTCTGAGGAATATACGAACATAAGAATTGCTTTATACCTATCTTAATAATTCCCTGTGGCTTGCCACAGGGAAGATTTTGAAGTATTATAATTATAGCTTGTCGTAACCTCGGAAAAGCAGATCCTGTATGTAAAATGATTCAAAGAGATAGTAAGAGGGGAAACATTGATAAGGAATTATAGCAATTAAGTGAGCGGCTAAGAGTAAACATATTTAATAATAAGAGGACAACTTAAATGAAAAAATATTATCAGCAATCTATTGATGAGGTGGTTCAGTACAGTAAAACTGATCTAAAAATAGGATTATCCTCTCCGGAAGTGAAAAAACGATTGGATGAGGTGGGACCCAATCAACTGGAGGAAAAGAAAGGACGAACTCCCTGGGATATGTTTTTGACGCAGTTTAAAGATGTTCTGGTTCTTATTTTACTGATTTCTGCCCTGGTATCATTTATTTTAGGGGAAGTAAGTGATGCTATTGTTATTGCTATAATTTTAATTTTAAATGCTGCTTTAGGAGTAGTTCAGGAGTATAAAGCAGAGAAGTCGCTAGCCGCCTTAAAGAAGATGACCACACCCAATGCTTTGGTAATAAGAGATGGAAACAGGCCAGGATCGAAGCCACTCAATTGGTTCCAGGCGATATTGTCCTTTTAGAATCCGGTGATCATATAC
>DASRME010000022.1:0-7485 GCA_035648095.1 Atribacterota bacterium
AGAGCCATAGGGATAAAAAAAGGAGATACGCGTCCCGGCCCTTTTTCGATAATTTTTCGATTTTCTTTTTCAATAGTAGTAAAGCCCCCTATGCCGGTGCCTAAAATAATTCCCCAATTTTCTCGGGAATCACTCTCATTACTTAATCTTGCATCAATCACTGCCTCATTTGCAGCTATTATGCCCATCTGGGTGAATTTATCCATCCTTTTTAATTCCTTAGAATCCAAAATATCGGCAGGATTAAAATCTTTAATTTCTGCAGCTATTTTCACCTTAAATTCGGAGGTATCAAATGATTTAATAAAATCAATGCCGCATTTACCCTTTTTTATATTTTTCCAGAAAGTTTTAACATTATTACCTAGCGGAGTAATTGCCCCCATTCCGGTTATAACAACTCTATTTTTCAAATTCTTTACCCTCCTTGCATTGTTAGTCTTCTATCAACATTTGAGCTACATTGTCCAATTTAATAATGCAGCTCCCCAGGTTAATCCACCGCCAAAAGCAACCATTATAATTCGATTCCCCGGGCAAAATATTTTTTTCTTATGGGCTTCATCTAAAGCAAGCGGGATGCTCGCAGAAGAAGTATTTCCAAAACGGTCTAAATTAATAATGAATCTTTCTCGATCAATCTTTAATTTCCGGGCTACATAATCAATAATGCGAATATTAGCTTGATGGGGAACAATATAATCAATATCGTCCATAGAAAGATCAGACTTATTCAGGACCTGGGAAATACTTTTTATCATTATTCTAATAGCAAATTGAAATACTTCTTTTCCGTTCATAGATATATTGCTGGGTTTTCCATTATTATTTTGTTGAGACAAAAAAGGATTTTTTAAGGGAACTGCAGGAAGAGTGAGAGACTCCTTTAAATCCCCTTGAGAACCAATATAAGTACAGATAATGCCCTCTTGGTTGGAACCTTTTAAAATGACTGCCCCGGCGCCATCTCCAAAAAGCACGCAAGTATTTCGATCGGACCAATCAATAACTTTTGATAAAACTTCTGCACCTATTACCAGAATTGTCTTACTCTGTTTTGATTTAATAAATTGATCGGCTATCTGTAATGCATAAATAAAACCGGTACAGCCTGCCGTTACATCAAAGCTGGGGATATCATCTAACCCTAATTCTGCCTGGACAAGATTAGCAGTTGAAGGCATAAAAAAATCGGGGGTTATGGTCGCTAATATAATCATATCGATCTCTTCTTTGTCTATACCAGCATTTTTGATTGCTTCTGTTGCTGCTTTTGCGGCTATTTGATAGGTCTTTTCTCCGGAGGAGATTCTTCTTTGCTTTATACCTGTTCGGGAGGTAATCCACTCATCGTTAGTCTCTACCATTCTTGAAAGCTCATCATTTTTTACAACTCTCTGGGGGGCATAAGCACCTGTACCAATTATTTTTGAATATACCATATTACCTTCCTTCAATAATTCTTCATTATATAAAATAAAGTTTCTAACACTTCCTAAATAGCTAATTTATTTATTAACTGCTATTATAACCTATTATTAAAGGCAAGTATACATAATAATCCATTCCTTGTCAATGTCTTTAGAAATATTTTTGAAGTAAACATATAATAATTTGGATATAATAAAGGTTGTTCAGTAAAGAATGTGAAGATCTATATTTCCTAAATTTATTAGTGTGTGGGAAATCTTATAATGTAAGGGTTTCAAAAACAGAATACGAAAATACGCTTTTAAAGAGCAGAAATTCACATTGTATAGAAAATGATAGAAAAAAAAGATTTTCCTCAAGCAGGAATTGATCAATAATTATTACCTGAAGCTTTTTCATACTCTTCTAATAAATTTGCTATCAGTTCTTTCACTGAGGTAATCTTATCCACACGATAAGCATTGCTTCCTGCAAAGGCAAATCCGTCGTCAAGTTTTCCCTGTTGGGCATTAGTTAGGGCAAGGGCGATACAGTAAGGTGCTTTTTTAAAATTACAAGTCTTTAAACATTTCCAGGGACATTGAAAAGGTTTTCTAACTCCGGATGAAACCTCTTCCAGGAATCTGTTCTTTACTGCCCTTCCCGGTAATCCAACCGGACTATCAATAATTATTAAATCTTCTTTTTGGCATTTCAGATAAGTCTCTTTAAACTTGATAGAAGCATCGCACTCATAAGTGGCCACAAACCTGGTAGCCATCTGTACGCCTTGAGCTCCTAACTGAATATATTTGTAAATATCTGCACCGGTATATATACCTCCTGCGGCAATGATTGGAATTTTCTTATCAAATTCATTTTCGTAAGGTTTTATCACGGAAATCACTTCAGGTAATATTTTCTCTAAAACAAAATCCGGGTTATCAATCTGTTCTTTTTTAAAACCCAGATGTCCGCCGGCTAAAGGTCCTTCAACAACGACAGCGTCAGGCACGTGTTTATAATTTTTCTTCCAGTATTGAAATATAATGTTTGCAGCCCGGGAAGATGATACAATAGGGACAAATTTAGTTTTAACTTTTTTTAATTTATCGGGCACCAGCACTTCAAGACCTTTTAAGGGCAAACCTGCTCCGACAAATATTAAATCTGCCTTTTCTTCTACTACAATCTTGACCATATCATAAAAATCCGAAAGAGCAGACATTATATTTACCCCGATAATGCCCTTAGTCATCTTCTTGGCTTTTCTTATTACTTTACGTAAAGCACTTTTATTCGCCTCAGTAAAATTTTTAGCAAAGTCGGTTTCAAGCATGCCTATTCCGGCAGTTCCGATAACTCCGATACCCCCTGCATTCGCCACAGCAGATGCTAAACCTGATAAAGAGATTCCAATAGCCATTCCCCCTTGAATAATGGGAATTTTCGCCTCTAAGTTACCTATCCTTAATTTGGGAATTTTTTTGAAATTCATCTACATAACTCCTTCGTAGATAATGATTTAATAAAATCGATATCGCATTCCTTATCTTTAACCTTTTCCTTAATATCGATAAAATATTGTTAAATTAATTTACTTTTTTCTACAATTATTTTTCTCGCTTCTAAAAATATTTCTTCAATTATTTCTTTGCAGGTTTGCTCTTTTTTCACCAAACCGGCTGACTGCCCGGCCATTATCGAACCATAATCCATATCTCCTTCTCGGGCAGATCGATAAAGCGAACCTTTTCCTAATTCTTCATATTCTTCTAAAGATGCATTTCTTTTTTCCAGCTCTTGGAAATCTCTTGCCAGCTTGTTTTTTATTATCCTAACCGGGTGGCCGGTTGACCTTCCGGTAACTATGGTGCTGGTGTCTCTGGCAGAAAGAATCTTTTGTTTATAATTCTTATGAACACTGCATTCATAGGCCACCAGAAATCTTGTACCTATTTGAAACCCTGAAGCTCCTAACATCCAGGCAGCTGCTATACCGCGGCCATCGGCAATTCCACCAGCAGCCAGAACTGGAATATTTATCGCATCTACTACTTGAGGGATAAGAGTCATGGTCGTTAATTCTCCTACATGCCCTCCGGCTTCACCACCTTCCGCAATCACTGCATCAGCCCCTGCCCTTTCCATTCGTACAGCTAGAGCAACGAAAGGGATTACCGGAAATACCAAAATATTATTTTCTTTCCACATTTCTATATATTTACCAGGATTACCGGCTCCGGTAATGACTACTTTAACTCTTTCTTCGACAACTATGCGGGCAATTTCATCAGCATTAGGGTTTAAAAGCATAATATTGAGCCCGAAGGGTTTTTCGGTTAGCCTCTTCGTTTTACGAATCTCTTCTCTAATCCATTCGCCCGGAGCATAACCGGCGGCAATAACTCCAAGAGCACCTGCATTGGATACTGCTGAAGCGAGTTCCGCATCAGCAATCCAGGCCATTCCTCCCTGAATAAGCGGATATTTTATTCCTAAAAGTTTACATACAATAGATTTAAACATTAGCGCATCTCTCTAAACTGATTTTATTTACTAACTACTTATATGACCTATTATTAAAAGCAAGTATACAGAATAATATATTTTTTGTCAATTTTTTAGAAAGATTTTAGGGGGCTGGCCAGTCCTTCCCGTAAATTAGAGAAGGTACTTGCAATCCGTTTTCCAATTCTTTCTCCCGGGTTTGTCGGACATTAGCGTAAGTTCGAAAAATATGATGGATTATTACACCTCTCTGCTTACTAAATTAATTAATTTGCCAATCCCTTCAATTTCAATTTCAATCGTATCCCCGGGCTTCAAGAATACAGGAGGTTTACGGGTAAAACCAACGCCCTCCGGCGTACCGGTCATAATCACCGTACCCGGATAAAGCGTAAAGTTTTTAGAACAATAACTCAATAATTCTTTTGTACTAAATATAAGATCAGAAGTATTCGAATCCTGCATGATCTTACCATTCAATCGAGACATTATACGGCAATGATCGGGCTCTGCAAGCTCAGTTTCAATCCAGGGACCCAAGGGGAAAAATGTATCAAAAGATTTGCCTCTGGCCCACTGTTGATCCAGGCGAAGCTGGCAGTCCCTTGCCGAAACATCATTGGAACAGGTATAGCCAAATATGTAATCTCCTGCTTCTTCTATCTCTATATTTTTTGCCTTTTTACCGATGACAATGCTCAATTCAGCTTCATAATCAACTTCGTCAGGAGCCATTTGTGGAACGATAATCTTTTCTTCCGGTCCAATCACACTTGAGGTGGTTTTTAAAAAAATCACCGGTTTTTTCGGAAAACTAAAACCACCTTCCTCGGCATGTTTTCTGTAATTAAGTCCGATAGCAATAATATCCGGAGGATTTACCGGGGCAAGCAATTTTACCTCTTCCCTTTTTATCGGTTTTGTTATTAACTTGAAATCTCCAAATACATCTCCTTCAATCGGGAAAATCTGCTCATTTTCAAATTTCCCGTAAAACACTTTACCATTTTTCTGATATCTCACTATTTTCATGATTATCTCCTTATAATTTTGTATTTATTTAAATCTATTATTTCTGCTTTATTTAGCGTTTGTTACTGCTTATAATTTTTAGATTGATGTCTTTGATTATTCTTCGTCAGGATTTGTCATTATATTTTTATCTCGGTTCCTACATTACAAAAAAAGAAACGACTCCCAAATTCTTGAAATAATCGCATTGAGGTTTTCAATCCGGTACAATGAGAAACACCAATTTTTTCTATATCAAATTTTTTTAAAGCTTGAATTGTTTTTTCTTTTGTTTCCTCACTCGCCGGACCTAAATGAGTGCCACCGATAATTGTGCGGATGTGATTTTGCCCGGTTTTATTAATGACATGATTAATGATATTTATTAGGCCTGAATGTGAGCACCCTAAAATAATAATGAGGCCTTCCTCGGTGTTCACAATTAATGTTTGGTCATCAAAAATAAGGTCCTGGGTATGACCTTCCCCGGTTTTAAGTAAAAATCTTTTACTGCCTTTTTCAAATTCAGTCAAACGGGGGATTTCTCCGCTTAACATCAAATTCGGTACAATTTCTCTAAAAGTAGTATTAAATTTAAATTGAGCTCCTCTGCTTTCTAATATTTCCCGACGAAAAGGAATTCCAATATTTTCCTCTTTTCCCTCCTCTATGACATAACTATTTTTAAAAAGTTCAGGATGCGAATATACATTTACTTTCCCTGTTTGTTCCAAAACATTCAAAAGACCTCCGGTATGATCATGATGATGGTGACTGATCACAATACCTTGAATTGTGGATAAATCTTTTTTAAAATGCCTGGCATTATTAATAATTGCTTTACCTTGACCCGTATCAAAAAGAAAATTTCCTTGATCGCTCTCGATATAGACTGACCAACCATGTTCAGCTATTGCACCGGTATTACTAAAAACACAATTTTCACATAGAACTGTCGCCTTTCCTTTCATTTCTAATCTCCTTTTTACTTAGTACATCCTTTCAATTGATTTTATCAGGTTAAAAAACAGATTATTCACCGGTGTTGGAATACTAAACTGCTTCCCCAATAAACATAATTTACCTGAAAGCATTTCCACCTCTGTTTTTCTTTTGGCTTCTACGTCTTGCAGCATTGAAGTCTTTCCGTCCGGAGAGAATTCCATTAACATATTAAATGCTTTATTAATATCTTCTTCGGACAAATTGATATTTAGTGACTTTGATATTTCAATAGCCTCTCTCATCGCTGCCTTCACTAATTTTTGAGCATATGAAATCTTTTGAATGGCTCTATAGGGTGCCCTTAATATTGCAGTAGTCTGATTCATTCCTATATTCACCATAAACTTCCACCACATATTTCTAATAATGTCATCTGATACTTCATGGCTGATTTCAGCTTCAGTGAGAATGCCCTTTAATCTGTCAATCCTATTTGTAACGCTGCCATCCTTCTCACCAAAAACAATGATGCCTTTTTTTGAATAGGTAATTACATTTTGAACCTTTGTGGCATCAATATTATATATATAAGCATAAATAATCCTTTCATGTCCAAATTGTTTTGCAATTATTTCTTCACTATCTATACCATTCAATAGAGATATTATCATGGTGTTTTCACCAACTAATCCAGCTAACTGTTTGATGACAACTTTTAGATGATGATATTTAACAGATATTATTATCAGGTCTGCTTTATTTTCATACTCTATATTGGTTACATAATGAAAATCGTATCGCTTATTATTTACAATAAATCCATTTTGTTGATACTTTTCTTTCCTTGGGGTGTCGCAAAGGACACTGAAATTATATTTAGCATTTGAAAATTGTGAAGCAAGAGATGAGCCAATTGCTCCCAAACCTATAAACAGGACATTTTTCATAAATACAACCCCATAATTTTATTCGTTATTACTTACTCAGATATATCATACTCCAAAAATGTTACTTTGTAATTATCCCTCCCGGAAAATTTTTTTTGCCAGGAATTTTAGTGTGAATGATTTCCTGCTTTCATGATGATGGGTAAATAAAAAGTGAAAAAATAAAAATTGAGAATCTTTCATTTTAGAAGGAATAGATAAAACCGGCTTCAATGGTAATTTTCGGTTTCTCCTGAATTCCTCCTATTAAACCGGGACCAAAGAGGGTATTTTCCTTCCCACTGAAATAGGCAAAATTACAATTAAAAGTCAGGCTATTACTTATTTGATTAGAATAATTTGGCATGATGATGGTACTGAAATCATTTAAACTGGAAATTGTAAATAAGCTAATGGTAGAAAATTCATTGATATTATAAGATGTCCTGGTCAATAAAAGATTGGTATTTGATTCTAAATCCATACCGTTATCTAACAAAGCCAATGAGCCTAATAAAGAGGATAATCTTTCTTCTTTTATAGAAAGATATTCCAATTGGAAATAAATTTTACTTCCGGATTCAAAATAATAACTATAATCCCCTCCGGCTAAAAAGGAAAAATCCCCACTATTGATATCTTCGAAATTATATCCTATGGCACCATATACTCCAAAAGGACC
>DASRME010000023.1:0-4792 GCA_035648095.1 Atribacterota bacterium
AGACAGATTTAAATCAAACAACCTTTTTTCAACATCGATTTTCTTTTGTAACATCAAATTTAACTCATTTTGAATTATTTTTTTTCTATTATCCAATTCGTAGTTTTCATATTTATATTTTTCTTGTTTTTTATTTATCTCCTGGATATCTAAATTTACTGTTTCTTTATTTTAGATAAATTTATTTTACACAAATTATACTTTTGGTAAATTAAAAATAATTCTAAATTTTTTATCTCTTCCTGGCAAATTTTATAATTTTCTAAATGTTTTGCCTCTTCTTCCAAAATGAGTAATTGATTTTTAATTTCGGAGATTATATTTTTAATTTTATCTAAATTATTATCGATTACCTCTATTCTTTTTAAGGTCTTTTGTTTTTCATATTTATATTTAGAAATAGAAGCAGCCTCTTCAAATAAATAACGTCGTTCGGATGGTTTTGCACTCAAGATAAGATCTACTTCACCCTGAGCGACGATAGAATAGGTATTTTTACTCAATCCTGTATTCATAAATAATTCTTGGATATCTTTCAATTTACAAGGGAATCCATTAATGAAATTTTCGGTCTCACCAGAACGATAAATTCTTCTTTTAATATTTATTTCTTCCCAATCTACTTGAAGAATCTTCTCTGAATTATTAAGAGTTAACGATACTTCCGCTATGTTTAAAGGTTTTTCTGTATGATTTCCTGAAAATATAATATCCGTTAGCTGTTTTCCACGCAATGATCTAATATTTTGTTCACCTAACACCCATCTAACTGCATCAGTAATATTACTCTTTCCACATCCATTTGGACCAACTATTGCGGTTACGCCGGAATTAAATGATATTTTTATTTTTTTTCCGAATGATTTAAATCCATAAATTTCAAGTTCTTTTAAAAACAATATTTTCCCTCAATTTATTACTTTTAATTTTATTAATGCGTTCTTTGCAGCTTCCTGTTCTGCCACTTTTTTATTTTCACCGGTTCCGATTCCGTAAGTTTCTTTCTTAAGTTTTACCTCAATGCTAAATATTTTTTTATGATCCGGGCCTTTTTCTTTAATTAGATAATATTCGGGTAAACATTTCATTTTTTTTTGAGATATTTCTTGCAGTAAAGTTTTAAAATCCTCTTCATACTTTCCCTTTACAATGAGTATTATTTCTTCTTTTATAAATGAAGAAATAATTTTTTTAGTTTTTATAAGGCCGCTATCTAAATAAATTGCTCCCAATAGAGCTTCAAAACAATCAGCAAGAATAGATAGTTTTTTTCTCCCCCCGGTCAAATCTTCTCCTTTTCCTAAAAGAATATACTTTCCCAAAGAAAGATGATTAGCCCATTTAGCCAGGATATCCTTACTAACAATAACAGATTTAACTTTACTAAGCTTACCTTCTGAAAAAGATGTCAATTTACAGTAAAGACACTCAGTAACAATTAAATCTAAAACTGAATCTCCTAAAAATTCTAATCTTTGATTATTTGCTGTATTATCTTTCAGACTTCTTTTTTGGAATGAAGAGTGGGTTAAGGCTTCTTTGAGAAGGTCTTTATTTTTAAATTTATAATCTAATTTATTCTCTAAATCCTTTAGTATCAAATCTTTTTCTTTTTTTAGAGTCATTATATCATTTATCTTCCTTATATTTTCCTAAAACAATTACCCCATTATGCCCACCAAAGCCAAACGAATTTGATATGGCATAATTAACTATTCCCTTTTCGCTTTTATTTGGAACATAATCTAAGTCACACTCCGGATCAGGAGAGTTGTAATTTATAGTGGGGGGAATAATATTATTTTTTATCGTAAGGGCAGTAGCAATAGCCTCTACTCCTCCACTTGCTCCCAGCAAATGACCGGTCATAGATTTATTGGAACTAATTTTTAAATCATAGGCATGTTTACCAAAGACTTTTTTTATTGCCAAAGTTTCTAATTTATCATTTAAGGGAGTAGAAGTTCCGTGAGCATTAATATAATCAATTTTGGAAGGATTGATTTTTGCATCTCCCAGCGCAATTTCCATTGCTCTAATAGCACCTTCTCCATCAGGTGCGGGAGCAGTAATATGATAGGCATCAGCCGTCATACCAAAACCGAATATCTCAGCATATATATTAGCATTTCTCTCTTTCGCGTGTTTTAAAGTTTCTAATATTAAAATTCCTGCACCTTCTCCCATAACAAAGCCATCTCTCTCAATATCAAAAGGTCTGGAAGCGCGGCTAGGTTCATTATTTCGAATAGATAATGCTTTCATTTTACAAAATCCAGCGAGTGCCATGGGTGAAATTGCAGCTTCTGTACCTCCACTAAGAATTATCTGGGCATCTCCTTGCTGTAAAAGCTTAAAAGCCATGCCAATGGCATGTGTAGACGAAGCGCAAGCAGTAGTAATAACTCCATTAGGTCCTTTCGCTCCAATCTTTATTGCTATTTCGCCTGCAGAAATATTAGAAATCATCATGGGTATAAAAAACGGGCTAACTCTTCTTGGCCCATTCTCTAATAACATTTTATGCTGTTTTTCAAAAGTTCCTATTCCACCTATGCCTGAACCAATAATAACTCCTGTGGAATAAGAATCTATTTTGGGAATTTCCAATTTAGAATCTTCCAGAGCCAGCATAGCACTAACCATTGAAAACTGAGTGCTTTTATCCATTCTGTTTGCTTCTTTAGGAGAGATAAAATTCATATAATCAAAATTCTTAACTTCTGCTGCAATCTTAGTAGGATATTCTGAGGTGTCAAAATAACTAATCTTGTCAATGCCGGATTTTCCCTGAATTAATGATTGCCAAAATTCTTCTTTTCCAATTCCTATGGGTGTAACCAAACCTATTCCGGTAATCACTACTCTATTGATCATAAATCATTTCCCTCCTTTAAATAATAATTTTCTTTAAAGCAAAGTATCTATTTAGATAAAGGTCGGATTAATCCGACCTTTATCTAAATAATATTCATTTTTATTTTATATAAATTTTTCTAAGTTTATTCTCTTAAAGATATTTTACATATTTATTATTTACTTAAGTATTTTATTGCATCTTCGATAGTTTTCATCTTCTCGGCATCTTCATCTGGAATTTCTATATCAAATTCTTCCTCAAAAGCCATGATAAGTTCGACTATATCCAAAGAATCCGCACCTAAATCGTCAACAAAAGAAGAATTATCTTTAATTTTACTTTCATCAATGCCTAATTGATCTACTATTATTTTTTTTACTCTATCTATAATTTCCATTCTATTCTCTCACCTCCTCTCACATCACCATTCCGCCATCGACATTTATAACTTGTCCTGTTATATAATTTGCTGCATCAGAAACTAAAAAATATACCACTTTAGCAACATCTTCCACAGTACCCAATCTTTTTAATGGGATTTGCTGTTGCAGATCTTCCCTAATTTTTTCCGGTAATTTTTTAGTCATATCTGTTTCAATAAATCCAGGTGCAATAGCATTCACATTTATATTTCTTAAAGCAAATTCCTTTGCTATTGATTTAGTTAATCCTATTATCCCTGCTTTTGAAGCAGAATAATTAGCCTGTCCAATATTACCCACTAACCCGATAACTGATGCTATATTGACAATTTTATCATTGCTCTTCTGCTTCATCATATATTTTGCAACTGCTTTGGAACAATTAAAAGTACCCTTTAGATTAATTCTTATTACTGCATCCCAGTCCTCTTCTTTCATCCTGATTAAAAGAGAATCACGTGTTATTCCAGCATTATTTACTAATATATCTATCTTCCCAAATTGATTTATAATTTCTTTCATCATGTTTTTAACTTCATCAAATGAAGTAATATCTGCACGTATACCAAGAACCTTATTGCCAATTTGCTTTACTTCTTCCAAAGTTTTATCAATTTCACTTTTTGGTAATATATCATTAATAACTATATTTGCTCCATGGTTAGCCAATTCTAGAGCAATAGCCTTACCTATTCCCCGAGCTGACCCGGTAATTAAGGCAACCTTCCCAGATAGTTCCATTTTACAAAACCTCCTTCATATTTTCAACTATGTTTTTCAGAGAATCTGAGTCAAATACATTAAAGACCTTAGATTCAGGAATAATTTGCTTAATTAACCCTCTTAAAACTTTACCAGGCCCGACTTCAATAAAATAATGAATACCTTCTGAATCCATTTTTTTTATGGAATCAATCCACAATACAGGGTGATTCATTTGTTCGATTAGAGCTGACTTAACTTCTTCTTTATTTCTAACGTAATCAGCATTAACATTAGAAATTATTGGAATTTGAGGATGATATATTTCTACTCCCTCCAAATATCTGGCTAAATTATCTTTAGCTAATTTCATTAATGATGAATGAAAAGGAGCACTCACTTTTAAAGGGATTACCTTTCTCGCTCCTTTTGCCATTGCTAATTTTGATAATTTATCTAGTGGCTTCATTTCCCCTGAAACTACGATTTGTGTGGGAGAATTATAATTTGCAATCTCTATTATTCCATCATGACTAACTTTTTTACATAATTCAATTATTTCCGCTACTTCTAAACCGATGATAGCTACCATTGACCCAACACCTAAAGGAGTAGCATTTTGCATATATTCTCCTCTTTTTCTTACCAACTTTACCGCTTTTTCAAACTTAATAGCAGAGCTAGCCACCAGTGATGAATATTCACCTAAGCTATGACCTGCGACTATGGAAGGTCTGATATTATGTTTTTTAAGTAATTCATACAAAATTATACTGATAGTTAAAATCGCCGGTTGAGCATTAGTCGT
>DASRME010000024.1:0-2460 GCA_035648095.1 Atribacterota bacterium
AGTGCAGATAGATATGGATTACCAAACTTATATTTATCCAAAACTTGAATACAATAAGCCCATAGATAAACCTGATCCTCAAATAACAAAAAAAGAGGAAATGATAATATATAATCTTATGGAGGAATTAAATATAAATGAATAATAATCTATTTAATAATATTTACAATGGCAAAAAAGTCATTGTAACTGGGCATACAGGTTTTAAGAGTGGATGGTTATCTTTGTGGCTTAAAGAGCTTGGGGCAGAGGTAATAGGATATTCTTTAGATCCTCCCACTCAACCAAGTTTTTTTGAAGCTTTAGATTTGAAAAATAAACTAATTCATATCATTGGTGGTGCTGTAGATGAAAAATATTTTCACTGGGGTAGATAGATCATTGTAAATTGTGTTAAGCAGGAAGGCACTAAGAAGAATTATTGTTTGAAGCCGTGTAGTGCGAAATGCTTACACACGGAATTTTAGAGGAGACTATGGAAATGTAGCTATGAAGAAAATAAGAACCCTATCCTTATATCGAAAGAGAAGAACAGGAAACTCTTTTCCTAAGGTGTGTGCGCCTTTAATTTACTCGGTAAACGGTAAATAAAATAATCATTTACCGTTTACTCGATTAGTCTACACCATGGACATTATTGCTCGGATATTGGTTTCGACAAATATATCACAAGGAGAGTGTATATGAAACTCATTAGCATTGTCACTCCATGTTACAACGAAGAAGAAAACGTAAGAGAAGTTTACAAACAAGTTAAACAAGTATTTAATAACCTTAAGGATTATACTTATGAGCATATTTTCATAGATAATGCATCAAAAGATAAGACTGTGGCAATCTTAAGAGAGATTGCGAAGGTTGACAAGCGGGTAAAAGTTATTTTAAACACAAGAAACTTTGGGCATATCCGCTCACCATATTATGCGATGCTTCAAACCAAAGGGGATGCTGTTATTCTTATTGTTGCTGATTTACAAGACCCACCTTATTTGATAAAAGAATTTATCAAAAAGTGGGAAGAAGGATACAAAGTGGTCATGGGTATCAAGAAAAAAAGCGAAGAATCACGTATTATCTTTGGATTCAGAAAGCTTTGTTATCGTGTGCTTCGACGGTCGTCCGATGTTGAATTGGTGGAACAGTATACGGGTTTTGGGCTCTATGACAGGCAAGTTGTTGAAATCTTGAGAAGTTTAGACGATCCCTATCCTTACTTTCGAGGACTTATTGCTGATTTAGGTTTTGAGAGCGCAAAGATAGAATATGTGCAACCTGTAAGAAAAAAAGGAAACACCAAAAACAATTTTTATACCCTTTTTGATATGGCTATGCTCGGTATGACAAGTTATTCAAAAGTTCCATTGCGACTCGCTACTATATTGGGTTTTATTCTGGCTGCCATTAGCTTATTAGCGGCAATCTTTTATTTTATCTATAAAATTATATTTTGGGAGAGTTTTTCGCTCGGGTTAGCTCCTTTAGTTGTAGGTCTCTTCTTTTTTGCATCAGTGCAACTACTTTTTATAGGGATAGTTGGCGAATATATTGGTTTTATTTATACCCAAGTATTAAAAAGGCCATTAGTTATTGAAAAAGAGAGGATTAATTTTGAAAAGGTGACTGATTTTGATAATGAGGAATAATGTTTTGAAATTTTCACTTGTGAATTTGCTATCTAAACATCGTGTAAAGGTAAAATTTGTTCTTGTCGGTATATGGAATACGATTTTTGGGTATTCTGTTTTCTGTTTATTGGATACACTTTTTTCAAATTTACTTGCAACCAGATATATTGCTTACATGTCCGCCATGGTTCTGGGACAGGCCATAGCAATTATCAACGCCTATATTTCTCATAAATATATAACATTTAAATCAAGGGTTAGAGGTAGGAAAATGATAATCGAGTTTCTCAGATTTTCTATGACTTATGCTGTTATTTTTTGCTTGAATTTAATATTGCTTCCAATTTTTGTAGAAATCTTTCACATTACTCCTAAAATATCTGCAGCAATACTGATTCTTATATGTACAGCAATAAGTTATCTGGGACATTCAAGGTTTTCTTTTAAAGTAAAGAATTGACATTAAAAATAGTGATAGGTGAAGTGATTTAACTTTTGATAGTTGTTTAAGATGGAAGAATTTATTAAAAGGGGATGTATAGATATGAATAATAATATATTTAATAATATTTACAATGGTAAAAGAGTCCTTGTTACCGGGCATACAGGTTTTAAGGGGAGCTGGTTATCTTTATGGCTTAAAGAACTTGGGGCAGAGGTAATAGGATATTCTTTAGATCCTCCTACTAAACCAAGTTTTTTTGAAGCTGTAGATTTGAAAAATAAATTAATTCATATTATTGGTGATGTTAGAAATGAAAAGCATTTACTGTCTGTCTTTGAAAAATATCAGCCTGAATTTGTATTCCATTTAGCAGCTCAATCGTTAGTTAGA
>DASRME010000025.1:0-2369 GCA_035648095.1 Atribacterota bacterium
TTATAAGAAACATTATGTATGTTAAATATTTAATTCTGATATATTTTTTGTCTAATATAAAGTACTATTTAAATACATTTACATATTGATACTTTGATTTTTTAAAAAAAATCAAAAAGGGGAATGTTTGAATATAACTAGAATGTTTTTATTACAATTTAATATATTTTAATGCTGAAATAAATCTAAAACGAACAACTAATAAGATGTTAAATGATTAAAACAACTAGAAATTGAAGAATAATTCAAGTTCAAGTACTACTAACATTAAAAGTTTTTATAAATTATCTAATATGTTATCTATTGATCTTGCAGGAATCCACCTTAGAAATCCACTTCTTCTTGCATCAGGATTTTTAGGTATTTCTCAGGAAATTTTTAACAGATTATACAATGATGGTTTAGGGGCTATAGTCAGCAAATCAATAAGTGTTAGTCCTCTAGATGGATACAAAGGACCGACCGTTGTTTCCTTGGGCGAAAAAGGTTATCTAAATGCTGTAGGACTTGCAAATCCTGGATCTGATGTATTTGCTCATGAAATTATGAATAATCAAATTCCTCTTATAGTTAGTGTTGTTGGATCTAGTCAGTCAGATTTTCCAAAACTAATAAGTAAATTTGATAAATTGAATATCTTGGGTTATGAGATTAATCTCTCTTGTCCACATGTCGCCAAGATGGGCATGGAAGTTGGTGATGACCATGATTTGGTAACTAAAATAATTAAGACTATTAAGTCAAAAACCAAAAAACCTGTAATTATAAAAGTTGGAATAGGAAATACCGATGTTTTAAAACTAGCAACGATAATCCAAGAGTCAGGAGCTGATGCCATAACTGCAATTAATACTATCAGAGCAATGGCCATAAATGTAGAGACGGGCATGCCCATTCTGAGCAATAAAGTGGGCGGATTATCTGGTATTCCATTAAAACCCATCGGAGTCAGATGTGTTTTTGAAATATCTAAAAAAGTCAATATTCCTGTAATTGGATGTGGTGGAATATTCACATGGGAAGATGCAGTAGAATACATTTTGGCAGGTGCAACAGCTATAGAATTAGGTTCTGTCATAGGATTTGAAGGTTTGAAAGCATTCAATCAAATAAAATTAGGCATTACAAGATATTTGGAGAAAAAAGATTGCAAGAATATAAAGGAGATTATTGGTCTTGCACACAAATATTGATAAAATACGAACTGTTGTTATTGAAGAGGTAATAGAGGAAACTCCTTCGGTAAAGACTTTTGTTTTTAATGATAGGTTATCTTCAAATGGAAAACCTGGGCAATTTTTAATGGTCTGGATTCCAAGGGCAGAAGAACTTCCAATGAGTATAATGATCTCAAATAAGAAAGATCATGCTGCTATTACAATACGGAAACATGGATTTGGATCCACTTCTCTTTTTGAAAAAAAACGAAATGATCTAATTGGTATACGTGGACCTTATGGTAATTATTTTAGTGTAAGTAAGACTTTAAAAAGTCCTTTGTTAATAGGAGGTGGAACTGGGTTGGTTCCATTAATGCGTCTTGCTACTATATTTAGTAAAATGCAAGAAAGATGTACAATACTTATGGGCGCACAAACACAGAAAGAGATACTTTTCAAAGGTCTCGCAGAAGAGATCTTAAGTAAAATCAGTACTAACATAATTGTTACTACTGAGGATGGTAGTTATGGAATAAAAGGAGTGGTAACAGATGCTTTAAAATATATTTTAAAGAAAGAACAATTCGATATGATCTATACTTGCGGGCCTGAACTTATGATGATGAGTATTTATAATTTATCAGTTACTCATTCCATTCCAATTCAAGCTAGCCTAGAAAGATACATGAAATGTGGAATAGGGATTTGTGCAAGTTGTTGTATAAATGACAAACTTGTTTGCAAAGATGGCACTGTGTTTAATGAGAATCAATTATCTGAATTATCAGAATTTGGAAAAGTTTTCAGAGACAAATCTGGTCGTCCTTCGTATTATTAATTTAATTAATAATTAATATTTTAAACTAGTTTTCTCAGATGTTGTTGCTAGACTAGGAGGAGGAAGAGGAGGGTGGTGACGACCTTCTGCCATCTTTGTCTATATTCTCAAACCCTTTTGCTCTAAACGACCTAATTTTTTTATATATCTTTGATCTTCTAAGAATATATTTGTCAATCTCCATGTCTTTAATACTCAAAAGTGGTTTGCCTTTTTTTCCAACTTTTCCAATAACTTCTGGTTCAAGATGTATTTTTTTCAAGTCTTGGATTATCGAGTCGGTACAATCCCTGGAAGCTATTATCAAGTGACAGCCATTAAATGAAGAAGTAGAATGTTGTACAAAATATTCTTTAACAGCATATGAAGAC
>DASRME010000026.1:0-4459 GCA_035648095.1 Atribacterota bacterium
CACGAGATACTAATTTGGTTTCTGGCTCCTGACTTCTGGATTCTTTTTTCTTCACTATATACTATATACTTGATACTGTTTCTTTAATATAAAAATCGAGTAATGGTTGCTAAAATAACGGCTAAAATAAAAGTAAAAGCCACAGCAAATAACGTTCGCTTACTTCCAATTTCTTTCCATAGAACTGCAATAGTCGCTACACAAGGAACATAAAAAATTACAAAGATAGTAAAAGTCATAATTTGAGTTGTAGACATTACTGCGGCGACATTAGAAGTTCCTATAACCTGAATCAACATTAACATAGAAAGTTCTTTACGAAGAACACCGAATATTAGAGTGGTACCCACCACTAAAGGGAGGCCGAGTAAAGAAGTTAGAGGAGAAAAAAGATTATTTATGAGCATATCCCCTTTGTAATATTGTAATAAACTCAAAATTGTACTGCCCACAATAAGTAAAGGCCAGGCCACAAATATAAATTCTTTCATTCTAAGCCAGGTCTTGGCTAATGCAACTTTGATAGAAGGAATATGATAAGCCGGAATCTCTAAGATCATTCCCGGGGTTATCTCTGGCAGCAAGCGGGATAATATCTTTCCTGATATGATAATTACAATAATATTTAAAATATAAACAGCAAAAGCTGCTTGAGGGCTAATGTAAAAAGCCACCAATGCAAATATTATAGTCATTCGCGCAGCACAGGGAATCATGGTAGTCAGAACGGAAGCAATAAAGCGATCTCTTTCCGATTCTAAAATTCTGGTAGCCATGATAGCCGGAACAGTACAGCCATAGCCTAATATAAAAGGTATAATTGCCTTACCATGTAAGCCAATCTTATGTAAAAACGCGTCTAAGAGGAAAGCCATGCGAGGCAGATAACCTAAATCTTCTAAAATAGCCAGGCCAAATAAAAATGGGAACAGATAAGGCAAGACAATTGCTATCCCGCCGGCTAATCCTTGAATAATACCACTAATTATTGAAAATAATAGAGTACCTGAATCGATGCTTTTCTCTAGCAAAGGAATTAATTTATAAAAATAATCCAGTAATGGTTCTTCTACCATTTTCCCCACACTAAAAATTAAATTAAAAAATAAGTAAAAAATTAGGCCTAAAGAAATATACCCTAAAAATGGATGCATTAAGATATTATCCAGATAATCTATTAGACTTGTATGAGGTTTAGTAAGTGTAACTACTAACTCATATATATTCATGGAGAGATGATGCCGTTCAGAAGAAATAACTACATCGGAAGGTCTGCCGTGAACTTCTTTAAGAATATTTTGAAAGTAATTAATCTCTTTAAAAATATTTTTATCTCTACTTTTAAAATTTTCCATAAAATAATAATCATTCTCTAAATATTTAATAGCCAAAAATCGTTCCGGTACATTAAATTTTTTACTGATCTGTTTCTCTTTAATTTGTATCGATAATTTCTCTATAACTTCCTCTACATCTTTACTAAAGTTCAGAGTTTTGCCTATTTTCTTTTTTCCTCCCATCTTATAGGTTGTTGAAAAAAGCTCTTTTATTCCTTTTCCTTTTACCGCAATTACCGGTACTACTGGAACACCTAATATTTTAGATAATTTTTCAATATCAATTCTAATGCCTTTACGAACAGCTTCATCAATCATATTCAGACATATTACCATAGGTATTTTAAGTTCCAAAAGTTGAAGGGTAAGTTCTAAACTTCTACTTAACAATGAAGCATCAATAACATTTATTACCACATCAACATTACCATTTAACAAATATTTTCTGGCTTCAAGCTCAGCCAGGTCAAACGAAGTTAAAGAGTAGGTCCCTGGCAAATCCACTAACTCTAAAGCCTGACCAAAAAGATTAAACTTAGTTAAATTATAGGTTACAGTCTTCCCAGGAAAATTAGAGGTCACTGCTTTATATCCGGCAACATGATTAAAGATGGTGCTTTTACCTGAATTAGGTTGTCCCATAAGAGCAATTTTCATCATTCTTCCTCCACCATAACTTTTCTGGCCACTCCTCTGCCCAAAGCAACCTGGTTCCCATGGACACTTATTAAAATAGGTCCTCGCATAATAGCACTCCTTTTTACAGTTATCATATCTCCGGGATGAATGCCTAAACAACCTAAGCGTTGCCTTATTCCCCATCCCCCGGAAATACTCACAACTTTTACTTTTTTATTTTCGCCTATTGAATCCAAAGTAATGGTCATATTCTTTATTTTGCTTCTCCTTTAATGTTTTTTCTTTATAATTCTACTTTTTATTACTGCTTCTTTCCAACAAGCCTCTTTTTTTCAAATATTCTTGAAAATTTTCTTTCCACTTGGAGCTTTCTGGCAGTAAACCAATAAATTCTACAAATTCAAGCAGACAACTTATCGTTTCTGGTGAAACATCATGCTCTAACCTGCATGCATCAGTTTGAGCATTTTGTTCATCAACCCCGATAATCTTTAAAAACTCTACCAATAAAGTATGGCGCCTTTTAATCTCCTGGGCTAATTTTTTACCTTTTGCTGTAAATATAATTCCGCCATATTTCTCATAAATTATAAATTCATTTTCTGATAATTTTTTAATCATTTCAGATACACTGGGACGGCTTACTTCTAATTTATCGGCAATATCTTTTGCTTTAACATACCCTTTTTTACTCTGTAAATTCCATATCGCTTCCAGATAATCTTCCATATTTCGGGTAATCATTTACTTTTTTCTCCCCCTTCTTAACTGTTCTTAATCTTATTCAAAATTATATTATATTGATAAGTATTCCTATCTTAATAAGGTATGCCTTACTTTTATTAATCATATCATTGCTTTATGATAATTACAAGAGGCCAAACAATAAAAAAAGCAGAAGGTTAAAGCCTTCTGCTTTTAATCATCTACACTAATTAAGTTAAAATTAACTGCCATAAAAATTCTTATTTGCTAGCCGCCGGCAATAGAATGGATTACCTGGACATCGTCTCCATTCATAATCGCGGTATCTATATATTTTTCCTTGGGAATATATTTGCCATTAATCTTTACCATTATTAAAGGAAAGGTATATTTGCACTTCTCTAGCAGAAGACCAACGGTTAATTTTTCTTCCCATTCTCTATCTCTTCCATTTACTTTAATCATGACTGATATTTTTTCACCAACTCTAGCACTTCTGGAAAATCTATCTTCAATTTTTTAATAGTCTCTAAAGTGGGCACACCATTAGAATCCCATCCTCTTCGTTTATAAACCGCATCACAAAGTTTCTGATATTGTTCTTCTCGATAATCTCGTAGAGCTTTCACCTTCTCCTCGGTTGTTTTGTTCTTGATATCAAAATGAATGATCTCTTGAAGTTGTTGGTCATAAAGTTCTTCTCGAGATTCATATTCTTCCACTGTAACTGGTCCAACAGCCCGATAGGGGATTATGTCATGTTCACGCGTTCCAAAGCCCATCTTTAAATTAAATAATCTCTGGAGGTTGTGGACTCTTTCAGATTGTAAAATCAATCCATCAGGAGTAAGGTGTTTACCGGTAACCCCCTCGAAAAGCCAGCAATAATTTTCCACATGTTCGGGAACTTTTGCTGCTTTCATTCCATGATGTTTTTGTTTGTTATCTTCTGGTTCAATATCATTCCAGGGTAATTTACAGAGACCGACAATAGAAAACCAGGTTCGGAATAAGGGAAAATAATGGAGTGCTTCCGCCTTGTCTTTAAAAGAAGGAATCTGGTTATTTACCTGATCCATAAAGATTAGCCAGGACTCATCATGTTGAGGCCCTTTATTGGCTATGCCATATCCTCCCTGTTGAGCTAAAGATTCCTTAGTTACATATTCGGAAAATTCCATCCCTTTACATTCCATACCGATATCTTGTAAATATTTTACATCTGCATCATATTTCTCTGCTAATATTTTCTTTATCTGTCGAATCCCCAACCCGATAATTTTACCAAATCCTTTCCCTTCTGCCATCTGGTGAATTAATTCTAAAGCTGCTTTTTTATTTCCAAAGTTAAGTTCTAAACCTTCAGTAATTTCTTTGTTTATAATATTATTTTCGTAACACTCCATAAGAAAAGCCATCGTGGTACTGACTCCGATAGTATCCATTCCGTAATTATCACAATAAAAATTGGCTTCCAAGATAAAATCAGGGTCAAAACAGCCACAATTTCCTCCAAACCCGGCAGCAGTTTCATACTCCGGTCCATCCACCAATACTTTTTCTCCTTTTAAAGGTCCGGTAGTTAATTCAAACCCATCTACTGCATGAGAACAACGCATAACGCAACCCATCCAACAGGAATCGCCTGCCTGATTTTGGGTCATACGCTGATGCCACACTTTGGAATCAATTTTATCAGCATCCGGATGCGAACCAAATTTAAAATTATGGACGGGTAAACAATGATAATTCTGCATATGGTCTAATAAATTTACCGT
>DASRME010000027.1:0-4492 GCA_035648095.1 Atribacterota bacterium
ATTGTTGATTGCGCTTCACCTGAAGTTATTGATGACATTTCACAATTAATCAATAGCGGAGAAATGAAACCTTTAAAAGAGGGAGGCTTAATTTATCAGGAGCAAGTTACCATTATTTTAGGTTCAGAAATTGAAACTAAAGAAAAAACTGGAGGACATTCCCACCAGATAGCTTATTTCCCTTATTTTGAGGATATAAAAGAATTTAGCAAGGCATTATCCCTGCTGGTTACCAATGTGAGTTTAAGCAGTCAAAATTGTAAAATTAATGCCCAAGAAATCTTTCAAATTATAAATCAAATTGGAGGAATTTTGATTCCTGCCCATGTCTTTACCCCTCATAAAAGTGTTTACGGGAATTGTGTCAGAAGATTATCGGAAATGTTTAGCAAGTCTACTCTAAAAAAGATCCCAGCCATAGAATTGGGGTTAAGTGCTGATACGGAAATTGCAGACTATTTGAAAGAATTAACCGACTATACCTTTTTAACTAATTCAGATGCTCACTCCCTACCCAAGATCGGTAGAGAATATAATATAATTGAACTGGAGAAGGCAAATTTTAAAGAGATAATTTTGGCATTGCAGAGAAAAGAGGGAAGAAAAATATCTGCCAATTACGGCCTTGACCCAAAACTGGGTAAATATCATCGGACTTTTTGTGAAATCTGTAATCATACTACCACTAGCAATCCCCCAGTTTACAATTGCGAAAAATGTGGAAGCGATAAAACGGTAAAAGGTGTTTTTGATCGGATTGTAGAAATCGGAGATTACCAACCTTCTATTTCTCCTTCTCATCGTCCACCTTATTACCATCAGGTTCCTTTGGAATTTGTACCTGGTATAGGCAAAAAAACCCTGAATAAATTGTTTGGTTATTTTGGTACTGAAATGAATATATTGCATAAAGCTTCTTATCAGGAGATTAGTCAGGTAGTTGGATTTGAAATTGCTAAAAATATAATTTTAGCCAGAAAGGGACTTTTAAAGTTAAGTCCAGGTGGTGGAGGTAGGTATGGAAAGGTCAAAAAGGAAGAAAAAATATCCCGAGAAGAAAATTTACAGCTAAATTTTTAGTTTTATTTTCTGATTTTTTCAAAAATATTAAAGTAAGTTATCTTAAACTAGTTGATTTATATTAAAAATTATCAACTAGTATTTTTTTTTAAAATATTTTTAAAAAAAAAGAGGAAAATTAAAACATTTGTAGAATATATTAATATAAAGGTAAATTGAGGAATTATAAAAAAGAAAATATTACATTCATTATATTAAAGGATAATAATATGTAGGTGATTTATATTTGAGGTTTTCATCTGATTTACTGGAAGAAATAAGGAATCGTTGTGATATTGTAGACGTTATTTCAGAATATGTACATCTAAAACCAGCGGGAAAGGGATTTAAAGGATTATGCCCTTTTCATGGAGAGAAGACCCCTTCTTTTATGGTTAGTCCTGAAAAGCAGTTATTTCATTGTTTTGGGTGCGGAGAAGGAGGTAATGTTTTTAATTTTCTTATGAAATATGAGAAATTTAGCTTCTTTGAAGCAGCGAAAATGTTAGCCAAAAAATCAGGTGTATCTCTTCCTGTAGATGAAGAAAAAGAAAATTTTCTTGATAGAGAAAAAGAAAGATTGTATAAATTAAATAATCTGGTTGCAAATTATTACCGAGAATGCCTATTTAGAACTAATCAAGGGAAAAAAGTAATAAATTATTTTAAAAAAAGAGGAATTAATGATACTAGTGTCGAAAAGTATAGATTAGGTTATGCTCCCCCCGACTGGGATGCATTAACTAACTTTTTAAAGAAAAAAGAGTATTCTTACGAAGAGCTAATTAAAGCCAGAATAGTAAATAAAAGCAAAATAGAGGGAAAATATATTGACTATTTTAGAGATAGAATAATTTTCCCTATCTTTAACTTATCGGGAAGGGTAATAGGCTTTGGAGGCAGGGTTCTAGATGATTCTTTACCCAAGTATATAAATTCTCCGGAAACGTTAGTTTATAATAAAGGAAGCAATTTATACAGTTTAAACTTTGCCAAGGAAGATATAAGAAAAAAGAATTATGTAATTATTGTAGAAGGTTATACTGATGTTCTAATAACTCAGCAATACGAATTTAATAATGTAGCAGCTTCCCTGGGAACAGCTTTAACTACTAAACAGATAGACTTAGTAAAACGGTTTACCGATACGGTTTTAATCGCTTACGATGCAGATTCAGCCGGTAATATGGCCACTATTAGAAGTTTGGATTTGATTATAAAGGCTGGCCTTGACGTTAAAGTTATAGACTTGCCACAAGGTTATGACCCAGCTGATTTTTTAATTAAAAAAGGAAAAACAGCTTTTCAAAATTTAATTGATGGGTCGCTTTCCTTGATAGACTATAAGTTAAAACTTTTATATTCCAAGAATAATATTAAAACTATAGAAGGAAAAGTAAAGGTTATTAAAGGAATTATACCTACTCTGAGCATAATAGGTAATGAGGTGGAACTGAGAGCTCAGATAAAAAAAATATCTGAAGAATTAAAATTATCCGAAGAAGCGATTTTAATTGAACTAAAAAAATACACAAGAGGATCAATAGATTCCTCCAACAACTTTATTAAACCGAACTCTGAGTCTGGAAATATTAAGGCAGAAAAAATTCTCATTGGATGTATGCTTGAAAATCAACAAATTGCTCAGAATATTTTAAAAAAGTTGAAATCAGAAGATTTTTCAGTTCTGATGCATCGTCAAATTGTAGTAGCCATTGAAATAATTTTAAAAGATGATAGAATTGTAAATTCTCAAACAATTATTGATTATCTTGCCGATGATGAAGTAGCAAAATTAATTTCCAAGATTTTAATAGAAGAAAGCATAACTTTTGACGAAAAAATAATCTCCGGATATATAGATACTATGAATAATGTTAAGTTGATTCAAGAGAGAAAAAATCTTGAAAAAAGAGCTAAAATGCTTGATGAAAAGATAAAAAAATCAGAAAAGATAGAAGAGGAAGATTTAAAAAAATTAAGGGAAATTGTTCGAGAACTAAAAGGTCAAAATACTAATTAATATTTTACATTTGATATTTATATAAATATATAATTTACTTTTAAAAAGGGAAGTTTATTTATGGGAAAGAGAAAAATAATGAAAGATTTAATTAAAGAAGGAAAAGAACAGGGCTACTTAACCTACAAAGTAATAGAAAAATATTTAGCAGAAGATATTTTTGATTTGAGCAAAGTAGAAGATTTATATGATGTTCTAAGTGAATCTGGAATTGATTTAGTTGAGACCGAAGAAGAGGGTAATTTATTAGCCAAGGATAAAGGCATTGGAGAAAAAGACGATAAAATTCATCCTTCTAAAGAGAGATTAGACTTAGAAGTAGAATTAGCGAAACAATTGGAGTTAGATGATCCTGTAAAAATGTATTTAAAGGAAATAGGGCAGATAAAGTTATTAAGTGGCAAGCAAGAGGTAGAGTTAGCCAAAAGAATACAAAAAGGAGATCACGAAGCCAAGAAAAGATTGGTAGAGTCAAATTTAAGATTAGTAGTAAGCATTGCAAAAAGATATGTAGGGAGAGGAATGTTATTCTTAGATCTTATCCAGGAAGGCAATATGGGTTTGATAAGAGCTGTAGAGAAGTTTGATTACAAAAAAGGATATAAATTTAGTACCTATGCCACCTGGTGGATAAGACAGGCGATTACCAGAGCCATAGCGGATCAGGCCAGAACAATTCGCGTTCCTGTTCATATGGTAGAGACTATTAATAAACTGATAAGGGTATCGCGCCATCTTTTACAAGAATTAGGTCGAGAACCGACCGTTAAGGAAATAGCCGAGAATATGGAAATTTCTGAAGATAAAGTAAGGGAAATATTAAAAACTGCCCAGGAGCCTGTTTCTTTGGAAACTCCAATCGGAAAAGAAGAAGACAGTCATTTAGGAGATTTTATAGAAGATAAAGATTCGCCAGCTCCTCCTAAAATTGCTACTTATACTCTTTTAAAAGAGCAGTTAGATGATGTTTTAGAGACCTTGACTTATCGAGAGAAGAGAGTGTTGGAATTGAGATTTGGAATTGCCACCGGTCATCCTCATACATTAGAAGAAGTTGGTAAAGAGTTTGGAGTAACCAGAGAAAGGATTCGTCAAATCGAAGCCAAGGCTTTAAGAAAATTGAGACATCCAAGCAGAAGTAAAAGATTGAAAGATTATTTAGAATAAAAATAAAAAGGAAGTTTTTATTTTTAATTCAATAAAAATATTGACTGGACTTGATTTTTTCAGTATAATTACATGGTAATATTCCTCGGTAGCTCAACGGTGGAGCATCCGGCTGTTAACCGGAGGGTTGTAGGTTCGAATCCTACCCGGGGAGCTTGTCAATTCCAAGCCCTTTGGCCTTTGCTGAAGGGCTTTTTGTTATTAAGGAAAAGAAAGATTTAATCATTTTATCTTGAGAGGAAC
>DASRME010000028.1:0-2512 GCA_035648095.1 Atribacterota bacterium
GGCAGAGATGATAAAGAAATCATTTATCTGCATCCGGAAACAGTAAGGCAGATCAAACGGTATTTGAATGCAAATAACCTCAAAGACGGCGCTCTATTTGTCAGTAATAGCAATAACAGTAGGAATGTTAGGATAACTACCAGGGGATTAAGATTGATCATAAAGAACGTTTTGAAAGATCTCGATATTGAAAAGAGCGTTCATGGATTCAGGCATTATTTTACTACTACCCTGCTTAAAAATTATCAGGGTGATCTTTTAAGGGTTGCCCAATATACCAGGCATAAAAGTTTGGAGATGTTACAAGTTTATAATGACAATATTGAAATGGAAAATGATTTGCCGAGATATTATAAAACTTTTAAAGGAGTGAAATTTTAATTTATTATGAGAGAGATATTTAAGATCATAAAAGAAAATTTTATTTTATTACTAGGCACAGGATTATTTACCTATAGCTTATTTAGTTTTAATAGTTCTTATTATGAAGGCATAGAAGTTCACGGAATTCCTAAAATCGTAGCCCCCCTTTCCACAACCATTAGAACTTACCCCATAGCAACTTATTATTACTATGAACCTACAATTTTAATTTTATTAACCATAGGGGCTATTTTTATAGTGATTGGATTAATAAAACTAAGAACAAAGAAAGATAAAAATTAAATTCTACTTCCTATAACTCTAATTACAGGAAGTAGAATTTGCAAAAATTTATAAGGCTGTATGAATTTTAAATAATATTAAAAAATAATTAAGAAAAGGCGAGGATCTTAAAAAAGCAGGTGAATGAAAATGAACAAAAAAGCTATTGAAAAAAACAATATTCTAACCATAGGAGAATTAGCCGAGGTTTCCGGGACAAGACTAACGACACTTAAATATTATACTGAACTTGGAATCTTGCCTTTTAGCCAGGCCGAAAAAAGATTAACCCGGAAATATAATAAAGAAGAGGCATTAGAACGTCTTGAAAAAATTAAGGAACTGAAGAAAAAAAGGTTAACCATAAAAGAGATCATTGAGCATTTTAATATACCTACTAAAGAAAGATAGAACATGCAAATTTTAACAAATTTTAGACGTATAAAAATATGTATTTTTTATACAGACAAGCTAAAAAGATAATGTTTACAATCTTGCTTTTACGTTAAATAGGGGGAAATATTTAATGTTATTTTCTCAAAGAAAGGGAATTAGGCCAGTTAAAAATGTTCTCCAGATAGACAGTATAGATGTTGATTTACGGAATGGTGTATGGAATGTCTTAATTGAATGTTATTGGGATTCGGTAAACCCCAAATTTTCGATTAAAAATACTCCGATGGATTTTTTTATAAAAAGTTCATACTCTGACTACTTTAAGCGACCGCTCGATACCTTGGGAGACAATTGGGAAGTTATTTATGCAGAAATCAGAGAATATTATTTTAGTTGTCAGTGGTATGAAATTTATGATTTCATAGAATTTATTGCCAATAACTACCCCCTTAAATATAGAAATGACACTTTTATGAGTAAATGTAATTACATTTTAGAAAAAGAATTGTCTGCATACCGTTTCGTCGGAGGCAAGATTACACAGATAACCTCACAGGAGGAAATTTCCGAAATAGAAGAAGCCTTAAACATCTCCAAGCCTTTTGAAACGGTTAGCGTCCATATAAACAGAGCCTTGGCTTTATTTTCAGACAAAAAGTCTCCTGATTATAGAAATTCGATCAAGGAATCTATAAGTGCGGTAGAAGCAATTTGTAAGCTAATAGTGAAAAAGGGAAACCCTGATTTAGGGCAAGCATTGAAAATAATGGAGAATGAAATTGGGTTACATCCTGCTTTAAAAAAAGCATTTAACAATTTATATGGGTACACAAGCGATGATAAGGGCATTCGTCATGCTTTACTTGAAGAAGCGGAACTTTATCCAGAAGATGCAAAATTTATGCTAATTTCCTGTTCTGCATTCGTTAATTACCTTGTTAGTAAAATATCAAAAATAGAAATTAAAAGAGGAATTTCTTAATATACAAATAATCGCTTTAATTAACCAAAAAGGCGGAGCGGGAAAAATTACTTGCGCTAATTGATATAGAAGCGAACTAAAATAAGTTTGGAAAGCGCATCTTGTTAATAGATTTAGATCCGCAGGCACATTTTTAACCTACAGCTTGAGCACACACACCTACTGCAAGGAGTGGCACAAGCGACAAGACAGGACCATTAAGTATATGTTAAAAAATCTTCTTTATAGAGGGAGTGTTTGTTATAAGGATAATAAAGTAAAAAATAAGGAATTAGCTTTAATTTAATACATAGAAGGCTTATTAAAACTATGAAAAAAATTTATAAGCAAATTACATTTTGTGAAAACGAAAAAAGGATAGATCTTTTGGAAAATTTCAAACTTCATTTGATAAATTATTTAAGTAATCTGAAGTTTGAAACACCATACTGTCCGTTAGAAAATAAAATAGCGGAGGAAGAGCATGAAGAAATAAGTAAACTTATAGAT
>DASRME010000029.1:0-2525 GCA_035648095.1 Atribacterota bacterium
AATAGCTAAAAAAATAAATTACCTCTTACCAAATCTTTTAGATTATACTGTTACTATACCTCCAGGAGGAAAGACAGATGCTTTGGTGCAATGTGTTATTACCTGGGAGCAGTCAAATAAAAAAACATTTATTACCAAAGGAGTTAATCCTGACCAGGTTTTAGCTGCCATAGAAGCAACTGAGAAAATGTTAAACATCATTGCTTTGTACAAAGAGAATAATAAGCATAGAGAAGAATAAGGTATCCATCATTGTTCAGTTAAGAGAGATGAATATAAAAAAGAGAATGGTAAAACCAAAAAATACAACTCGTTCATTATTTAACAATATTGTTGATTTAGGAGAAATTATTTTATGACCATAAAAAGAACTTATGAAGAAATAAATAAAAAAATTAGAAAAGGCGAAGCTGTCGTTGTAACCGCAGAAGAAATTATTCCTATCGTTGAGGAAAAAGGCATAGAAAGAGCTGCGGAAGAAATTGACGTGGTTACCACAGGTACCTTTGGACCAATGTGTTCTTCAGGGGTAATCATTAATTTTGGGCACAGTGACCCTCCTATCCGAATGCAAAAAGTATGGTTAAATGATGTGGAGGCTTATGCGGGATTAGCGGCAGTTGATGTTTATTTGGGGGCTACTCAGTCTTCCGAAAGTCAAGGGATGGAATATGGAGGAGCCCATGTCATTGAAGATTTAATTTCTGGAAAGAAGATTAAATTAAGGGCTATATCCCAGGGGACAGATTGCTATCCACGGCAGGAAATTGAAAGTTGTATAACCAAAGAAAGTATAAATCAAGCAGTTTTATTTAATCCTCGAAATGGTTATCAAAATTATAATGTGGCAGTCAATACTTCTGATAGAAAAATATATACTTATATGGGGATCTTGCTTCCGAATATAGGAAATGCAAGTTATTCTACCAGTGGTCAATTAAGCCCCTTACTTAATGATCCTCAATTTAGAACTATCGGTATCGGAACTCGCATCTTTTTGGGGGGAACACAAGGTTATATAGCTTGGGAAGGAACACAATTTTATCCTCAAATGCTAAAAGACGAAGAAGGCAGAGTCATTTATAAAGGAGGAACTTTAGCAGTCATTGGAGATTTAAAAGAGATGAGCACAGATTATATTCGTGCGGCAATTTTTAAAGGGTATGGAGTGACCTTGGTGGTAGGCATAGGAATACCCATCCCCATTTTAAATAGTGAAATAATGAAAAATGTAGCTATAAAAGATGAAGACATATGGACTGAGATAATTGACTACAGTATTCCACGTTTAAAGAAACCATCTTTGGGTAAGGTGAATTATAAACAATTAAGGGAAGGGAAGATTACTGTTCAAGGGAAAGATGTTGCCACCTCTCCACTTTCTAGTTATGCAAAAGCTCGAGAAATTGCCCAAAAGTTAAAGGAAGAGATACTAAAGGGAGAATTTTTATTGCAGGAACCTATTCAAAAATTTCCTAAAGAAAGTAAGTTTAAACCCTTATTAGAAAAACATTAAAAAGGATTCGATTCATTGAACCAGCAATAATTTACAATATCATTGCGAGGAACGTTAGTGATGAAGCAATCCCAATATCGAGGTTGCCACACTCCGATAAATCGAAACTCGCAATAATAAAATGCCTTACTTTAAAAACAATACTTTATAAGAAAAAAGTTTTAAATTTTGAACTAACGACTAACGACTACTCACTATCGACTAATTTATAATTAAAGGGATGATTTAAATGTTAAAAAAGAAAGTAATTTTTACCTTTTCTCCTCAAAATGTAGAAAGACCGGTGACCTATCAGCTGATAAAGAAGTATGGTTTGTGGATAAATATTTTGCAGGCAAAATTTGAACCAAGTTTAGGAGGGAAATTAGTTTTAGAACTCAAAGGTGAGGATGAACAGATAAAAGAAGGCTTGAACTTCGTCAGGCAGGTAGGTGTAAAAATTGAGCTATTAGAGCAAGAAGTAATATGGGATGAGAAGAAATGTATTGATTGCGGGGCTTGCGTCTCTATTTGTCCGACCGGTGTAGTATCTTTAGATAAAGAAACTTTTAAGTTAAAGTTTGACTACAAAAAATGTATTGTTTGTGGCAATTGTGTAGAGGCTTGTCCTTTACAGGCAATCAAAGTCACTTTTTAAAAAGAAGTAAAGTAAGCGAGAAGAAAAGCAATGATTTTTCCTCAAAATAATAAAATAGAATATAAAGAAAGGAAATATCGAAATTTAATTGAAGAAAAGGATTTAATTTCTTTTCAAATAAAAGAAGAAGAAAGCGATCTGTTTATCAGGACAAATCAAGAATTAATTTTCTATGCCCGACAGATGATTTTACACTTTAGAAGACAGATAGAGAATTATATTGATAGCCACCCCTTATTTAAAAGTACCCTTTTGCCCTATTCCCAGGATAAAAAGGCTCCCGAGATAGTCAAGTCTATGATTCACACAGCAGCATTGTGTGGCGTTGGACCAATGGCTTCAGTGGCAGGAGCAATAGCTGAATTCACAGGG
>DASRME010000030.1:0-5671 GCA_035648095.1 Atribacterota bacterium
TTATTTTATTATCTTCTATATATGCATATTTCATAAAATATCTAAATTCTTCCCTTTTTATTTTTTAGAATTTTTCCTACTCTCGTTCCTCCTTTCTATTAAAATAGAATATTGAACCGGCTTTTGTTGAAACTTAAAAATAAAAAGCTGCTAACTTTTTATTTTTAAAAATTGGCAGCCTGGCAATTATTTCACTAAGGTGATTTAGACCCATAACTTTGTGTCCTATCCTTTGGAATAGTTTACGTTTTTCAACGTTTTAAATAATGATTTTTTTCTGTTATATATAATATTCTATATAAGTTTAAAAAATCCTTCTTTTTTAAAAATTTTTTTCGTTCAGTTCCATTCCCTGACTTATAATAAAAATTATTCCCAATAAAATAATAAACATATAGACCTGGGTAATATAACTTGAAGTCTCTCTCATGTTGCGGGTGAATATGTAGGGAATAGAAAACCGGTCCCTTGTTCTCGATAAAAAATATTATATTCTACTTTTGGCTGCTTCTTTAATTAATTGTAAGGCGATAACTTCTCTTTGTATCTGATTGGTTCCTTCATAAATCTGGGTAATCTTGGCATCTCTCATCCTTTTTTCTACCGGATAATCTTTCATATAACCATAACCGCCAAATATCTGCACTGCATCAGTGGTAACCTTCATCGCCATATCGGAAGCAAATAGTTTGGTCATCGATGATATCTTTGCAATATCTTTTGCTCCACTATCTATAAAGCGTGCCCCCGCATACAGTAAAGCACGAGCTGCCTCAATCTGAGTCGCCATATCAGCTAACATAAATTGAATCCCCTGAAATGAAGAGATAGGTCTCCCAAATTGAATCCTTTCCCGGGTATATTTTATAGCATCATCCAAAGCACCCTGGGCAATTCCTATGGCCTGAGCAGCTACTCCTGGACGCGACTTATCCAGAGTCTTCATTGCTACTAAAAAACCCATACCTTCTCTACTGATTAAATTTCCCTTAGAAATTCGACAATCATTAAGGATTAGTTCCCGGGTTGCAGAACACCGAATCCCCATTTTGTCTTCTTTTTTACCAAAACTAAAGCCAGGCGTGTCTTTTTCTACAATAAAGACTGAGGCGCCTCGACTACCTTTTTTCTTATCAGTCATGGCAATGATGATATATATTTCTGCTTCTCCCCCATTGGTAATCCATTGTTTATTTCCATTTAGAACATAATCATCGCCATCAAGGATTGCAGTAGTACGAATACTTCCAGCATCACTTCCCGCATCTGATTCGGTCAAGGCAAAAGCAGTCAATTTCTCTCCGCTTGCAATCTGAGGTAAATATTTCTTCTTCTGTTCTTCTGAACCAAATAATATAATGGGATAAGTCCCTAAGGCACTCGCAGCATAAGTTACAGCAACTCCGGCACAAGCTTTACTTAGTTCTTCAACCACGATGCACATATCCAAAACACCTTTCCCCAATCCACCATATTCTTCCGGGACAAACAAGGCAAATAAATCTGATTGGGCAAATATTTTAACAAGTTCCCAGGGAAATTCTCCTTTTTCGTCTAACTCAGCAGCAACCGGAGCAACCTTTTCCAGGGCAATTTGTTTTACTAAATCTCTTATCATTTCTTGTTCTTCATTTAGAAAATAGTTCATCGAGACTTCCTCCTTAAATTCAAGGTAAATATTTTATGGTTTATGTTCTCTTTTTTGATGTGATAAATAAAAATTCTTAGCTCCTAAAGAGTACTTCTTCTTTTGAAAAAAGACGGGTAGCCCCCAGAAGAGCTAATCCAGCAATGACCATATTAGCGCTAAAGGTAGTTAAAATATGATCCCAGTAAATCTTACCCATTAATAGTTCTTTGAAAACAAAACTACTATTTAAGACCGGTACTAAAAACATTTTACCGGTCAGTTCCATCCCCTGACTGATAGAAATTATTCCCAAAAAAATAGTCAACATATAGATGGGGGTGATGTAACTTGAAGCCTCTCTAATATTACGGGCGAATATGCCTACCATTACCAATACTGCACTGGCTAAACCAACCAAAGGAAATAAAATTAAAAAGAGTAAAAAAATAGTATTAACCGATATCCCAAATTTCACTCCCTCAATGCCCCCGGCAATAGAAGCACCCGATAAAAAAGCAAGAGTAAGTCCGAACAGTCCCAAAGCCATACTGGTAAAAGAAATTAACATTACGGCAAGGCATTTCCCTAATACTATCTCTAATCGGCTTATCTGACTTACTAATAGAGTAGCAATGGTTCCCCTTTCTTTCTCTCCGGCAGTTATATCTACGGCGGTATGCATCGCCCCTGTAAAGATAAGGATGATAATTAAATAAGGAAGTAAAGTTGCTAAAAATGAACCGGTTATTTTTTCTGCAGTAGCTATATTTTCTTCTTGTAGAATTAAGGGAGTAAGGAATTCCTCTTTTAAATCCAGACGAGAAAGCCTTTGGGAAAGTATTTCATCTTTGTATTTTTCAATTACTTGATTAATTCTTTGCTTGGCTATTTTTGATTTAGCCTCTGTGGCATCATACTTTAAGATAAGCTTATTAGGTTCTTCCTGTTCAATTTTATATTTAAAATCTGGAGGGATTACTAAAATTGCCTGAATATCACTATTTTGTAATTTAGCGGGAGAGTCATCTTCCAGGATAAGAATTTCGATCTTTTCATATTCTCGGAGATAGTTTACTAATTGGGGAGCAAATTCCGCACCGTCTATTATGATCTTTGAGTTATCTTCTTCTGATTTTATACTTCCTAACTTGCTAAAATAGCCAATTCCCACAAATAAGAGAGGATAAAAGATCAAAGGAATGATTATCATGGCAATGATCGTTCTTCTATCTCGTATAGTTCCCAACAATTCTTTAATGAAGATAAGTTTAATATTTTTCCAGCTCATTCTCAATTTTCTCCTTGATTTATTAATTCAAAAAATATTTCTTCTAAATCGTCAAATGAAGAATTCTTTTTTAATTCTTTTAAGGTCCCCTGAGCAATGAGATTGCCTTGATGAATAATCGCAATCATATCACACAATTTTTCAGCCTCCTGCATAATGTGGGTAGAATAGATGATACACTTCCCTTGGTCTCTAAAACTTTTAACATATTCAATGACTGTTCTCGCCGTAATGATATCTAACCCTACTGTTGGTTCATCTAAAATTAATACTGGCGGGTCATGGATAATGCTTCTGGCAATAGAAAGTTTCTGTTTCATTCCCGTTGAAAGTTTATTTACTCTAACATCCTGAAAATTTTCCATATCTAAATTATGAAAGATTTCAGCTATTCTTTTTTCTATAATTTTTTCTTCTATCCCGTTAATTCGACCAAAAAATTTTACGGTCTCTCGAGGGGTAAAGCGATCATACAATCCTGTCTCGCTGGATAAAAATCCTATCTGTCTCCTTACTTTGCTTGCTTCTTTAACCACATCACATCCATTTACTATTACCTTACCTTTAGTAGGGAGCATCATGGTGGCTAAAATACGTAAAGTTGTCGTTTTACCAGCTCCATTAGGTCCCAAAAGTCCAAATATCTTACCTTTTCGACAATTAAAATTTAAATGATTAACTGCAACTTTCTTACCTCTTTTTTTGTCATTGAAAATCTTGGTCAATCCTTCTACCTGGATCATTTCTTTATTACAAACCTCTTTTTTATTTTTTTTCTAATAGTATATCCTAATCCTGAGTGATATGTGTTATATAACCGTCAGAACATTTCCAAAGCATTTATAATTTCTTCCCTTACTTCCTTATCTTCTTCGCTCTTTAGAGCTTTTTCTAAAGCAAATTTCGCTTTTTCTCCTCCAATTTTACCCAAAGCCCAGGAAGTATGTCCCCTTACTATCGAATTATCATCCTCTTGCAAGGTTCTAATTAAAGGAACTATAGATTTAGTATCGCCAATATTGCCTAAAGCCAGTATGGCATTTCTTTTGATTGCTTCTCTTGGTCTCATGGCAATCTGGTTATAAGCAAAATAATTTTGAAATTTCTCTTCAGTAATTTGTAACAGCGGTATTAAGGGAATTTTCGAACCGATAAATCCATATTCCGGTCTATATTTTTTAGGTTTTACTTTGTGATTTTGAGGGCAAACCTCTTGACAGGTAGTGCAGCCATATAATCTATCCTCCCATTTTTCCCGAAAAGCTAAAGGTACATTCATCGGTCTTTCCGAAATAAACTGAAGACATTTAGTCCGATCGATGACATAGGGGGAAACAATCGCCCTAGTCGGACATGAATCGATACATATCGTACAATCACCACAATCTCGCTGAAGGGGCTCATCTGTGTCTAATTCTAATTCAGTTATAATTTCTCCTAAAACTACCCAGGAACCGAATCTTTTGGTAACTATTATCCCGTTTTTCCCATACCAGCCTACTCCGGCCCGCCGGGCAATTGGCTTTTCTGTTAAAGATATGTAACAAGATTTGTTTTTTGATTTATATTTATAATCAGTTTTTTGATTGATGAAATCAATTATTATTTTTAGCTTTAATTTTACATCATAATAAAAATTACCCACATCGTATTTGGCAATCTTTCCATAGAGTTGTTCTTTATCTTGAGTATCTTCTGCCTCTTCTATTAAGTAACACTGGGCAACACTAATGATGGATTTTGCTCTTTTTAAAATACTCTTCGGATTGCATCTTTTATTAATTTTATTCAGATTTAATTGTCTTGTAATTGCTGAAATATTTTTTGAGGTATGGTAATCGTTTTCGAGAATATAACCCTTTTTTATATTTTCTATAATAGACTTTTCCGTTTCCGGGAAACTTTCAGCATTGGTAATTCTAACAACATCTAAACCTATCTCTTCTCCTAACTCTTTTATCTGTGAAGCTAAAGACATAAATCCCCCATGGTTGGGTCAAGTCCCCACATTAGATAAAGGATAATCGAAAAAGTTTTATAAGTTATACCAAACAAGGAGACCAACATGAATCCACGCATTTAATCTTTTTTCCTAAAAGCCTTAGCCATGATAGCAATTCCTACAGCAATTAAAATGACCGGCCATAGTCTGCCCCAACCTATCCAGGGTAAGAAACCGTTCAACAAAAATATTATGCCTATAACTATTACAATTATGCCTCCAAAAATCCTTCTATTCTTCTCTGATTTATGATAAGGTTCTTCTGATTCAAAATGCCCTTTAACTTCTTCAATTAAATCCTTTGCACCCTTTTTGACTTTTTCTTTCATATTTTCTCTCTCTTCAAAGGCTTCATCAGAAATCTGATCAGGATTCTTAGGGATTACAATCCAGGCAATAATATAAGCGACAACTCCTGCTCCTCCTAAAAGAACAACCAACACAGCCAATAACCTAACTAAGGTAGGATCAATTTCAAAATATTCAGCAATCCCTCCGCACACACCAGCAATCATATAATCTTTTTTCGACCTGTAAAGTTTTTTACTCATCATTAAATTCACTCCTTTTATAATATATAATTCGCCAATTAAATTAGTCGTTAGTGAATAGTCGCTAGTCGTTAGTTAGCATATTGTCATTGCGAGCTTCGATTTATCGAAGCATGGCAATCTCAGGCTGGGATTGCTTCGTCGCTTTGCTCCTCGCAATGACAAAGAAGAGAGCCTATCCACTCTACGCTGTACGCTCT
>DASRME010000031.1:0-8039 GCA_035648095.1 Atribacterota bacterium
AAATTAAATAGGTCATTATCTTTAATCGAAGCTATAAAAAATACATAAATATTGTTATGAAAGCAGAATAAGTGAATAATATTATAAATTTCATCAAATAGAAATATACAAGAAGTATAAGCGCCTATAGAAAAATATTAGATTTGTGGAAAGGGGAGGAGAAATAACACTAGATGGAAATATTAAAAGTTGAAAAACTGGGAATTAATTTCGGTGGTTTAGCCGCACTTAAGGATATTAATTTTTTTGTAAAAGAAGGAGAAACAGTAGGATTAATTGGTCCAAATGGTTCAGGAAAAACAACATTTTTTAATTTAATTACCGGAATATACCAACCTACTAGTGGTGATATATTTTTCCATGGTGAAAATGTCAGTGGTTTATCTTCTAATGAGATTACTAAAAGAGGTATAGCTAGAACATTTCAGAATACTCGTCTATTTTGGGGTTTGAGTGCGTTAGATAATGTTCTCTTAGGTATGCATCGGTGGGAATCTTATAGTTGGCTTATTTCAATGTTTGGAAGGAATTATACCGAAAAGAAGTTAAAAGAAAATATTGAAGAATCAATTATTCTTTTTAATTATTTTAGTAAAGAATTGGTAGATAAAATGTATCAAAAAGCAAAAGATTTATCGCAAGCAGATAAAAAAAGAGTAGAAATTTGTAGAGCCCTTGCTTCAAGGCCTAAGCTTTTGTTGTTAGATGAGCCATCGGCAGGAATGAATCCAGAAGAAACCACAGAATTAATGGATGATATAAAGAAAATAAAAATTAAGAAACCAGACTTAAATATTATTTTAATAGAGCATGATATGAGAGTTATAAAAGGAAGCACTCAACGAGTAATAGTCTTTAACCATGGTGTTAAGATTTTTGAAGGGACTTTCGAAAAAGCGTCAAATAATAAAGAAGTAATAGAGGCTTATTTAGGAGGAGAAATTTAAAAAATGCTAAAAATTAATGATATTACTACCCGCTATGGTACGGTGGAAATTTTAAGAGATGTTTCTCTAAAGATTAATGAAGGTGAGATCGTAGCTCTTTTAGGAGCTAATGGAGCTGGCAAAACAACCATTTTAAATACCATTATAGGCTTAATAAGACCTATTCATGGAAATATATATTTGGAAAATAAACGAATAGACAAAATGAAAACTAGCGATATTATTAAAGCGGGAATTTCTATGGTTATGGAAAATAGAGGAATATTTCCAGATTTAAATATTTTAGAAAATCTAAAAATAGGTTCTCTTTATGAAAAGGATGAAAAAAGTATAAATAAGACACTGAAAGAAGTTTATGATTTATTTCCGCTATTAAAGGAAAGGGAGAATCAATTAGCCGGAACATTAAGCGGTGGCGAACAAGGAATGTTAGCAATTGGTAGAGGAATGATGAGTAAGCCCAAAATAATGCTTCTTGATGAACCATCTTTAGGTTTAGCCCCTATGTTAGTAGATGGAGTATTTAAGGCAATTAAAAGGATAAACAATGAAGGAACTACTATGCTATTAGTGGAACAGAATGCTGTTAAGGCACTAAAAATAGCATCTCGAGGTTACGTCTTGCAAAAAGGTCAAATTGTTATAGAAGGATCCGTGAAAGAATTAAAAGAAAACGAAGCTATTAAAAAAGCATATTTAACTATTTAATAATTTTAATCTGGAAATATGCAAGAGATTAGAGGAGAATATAATGAACAACCCAAATATTAAGATTAACGATTATTCACAGACATTACATAAAAAAATTTGTTATTTTTTAACCATAATTGTTACAGAAGTAATTATTTTTTATATGTTTATAAATTTTTTATCCTCAGAAGGAATAGATTATAGATTATTCTTATTTATCCTGCCAATAATTGCATTTTTTATACTTCGAGGAAACCATAAAATTACAAATCTCGTAAAAGAATCATACAACCAATGTAATTCATTTTCAATTATTTTTATGATTTTGTTGCTTGTTTCTGTTCCTTTTTTATTTAAAGATAATGCCTATTTACTTCATATTTGTATTATGAGTGGTCTCTATTTGATTATGGCTTTAGGGTTAAATATTCAATTAGGAAGCACTGGAATGGTAAATTTTGCATTTGCAGCATTTTTTGGTGTAGGTGCATATACTTCGGCTTTGCTAACAATTAATTCCCACTTTTCATTTTGGCTGGGAATTTTGGCTGCAATAATAATGTCTGCACTCTTTGGTTTATTAATAGGTTCATTAACTTTAAAAAGCACAGGTTTTTATTATGCCTTAGTTACTATGGCTTTTCAAATTATCTTTCATTTGTTGGTAAATAATTTAAGGTTTACCGGGGGTTCTGGAGGCATTTCAAATATTCCTTTTCCTACAATAGGAAAATATTCTTTTAGTTCTTCATTAAATATATTTGGAATTAATTTACCATTTCAGGTAAATTATTATTACCTTGTATTAGCTGTAGTTTTATTTTCACTGTATTTAGCGAAAAGATTATATAATTCAAGAACTGGCTTGGTATGGAACGCTATTAGAGAAGATGAAATTGCAGCTAAATGTCAAGGAATAAATGTTAATAAAGGAAAATTAGAAGCTTCTGCGATAGGAGCAATTTTTGGGGGAATGGCCGGAGCAATTTATGCACACTATATCAGTTTTATCTCTCCGGAAAGTTTTACTTTTCATTTTTCGGTTGTGTTAATTTGTATAGTTATTTTGGGTGGTCTTGATAATATTTTAGGTGTAGCAATAGGGGCTATTCTTTTAACTGTTATACCCGAAAAGATTAGATTTTTTGCTGAAGCCAGAATGTTGTTTTATGGCATAATAATTATTGCAGTATTAATCTTTAAACCACAGGGGCTTATTCCAGAGAGAATAAGAAAATATAATTTTTTGAATTTTAAAAAAGATAGTATTTAATAAATTTTTATATTTGACCGAAAGGAGTTAAGCATGGTTTTAATTATTAATCAAGTTATTACGGGTTTAATGTTGGGAATTATGTATGCTCTTATTGCTTCTGGTTTTTCTTTATTATTTGGGGTATTAAACGTAGTGCAATTTGCCCATGCAGATCTTTGCTTTTTGGGGGCATTTGTAAGTATGGCAGTTATGACTTTTTTATCAAAAATAGAATTTTTCCCAGCTTGGTTAGTGATTTTTATTACAGTAATTTTTACAGTGATAATAACGGGTTTAATTGGAATAATAGTTGAAAAGGTTTGTGTAAAACCTTTTAGAAAATCTCCCGGACTGATAATTCTTTTAAGTACAGTTGCAGTAGGCTTTATAATTCGGGAGGGGATAAAAATATTTTATCCCTCCGGAGCCAGTCCCAAGCTTTTCCCTTTAAGTTTCCCTCAATGGGCTTTTTCAATGGGAGGAGTTACTATTAGATTTAGTAATATTATGATTATAATAATAGCGGGATTAATTTATTTTCTTTTATCTCTTTTTATAAATAAAACTAAAATAGGTTTACAGATACGAGCTACTTCCCAAAATGTAGAGGCAGCTCAAGTATTTGGTATAGATTTAGATAAAATTTTTATGATAACTTTCTTTTTGGCTTCTGCCATAGGTGCAGTAGCAGGTATTTTAAATGGTATATATTATAATATAGTAAAATTTGATATGGGCCTAATGGGAGGTGTTATTGGATTTTCTGCTGCAGTAATGGGAGGATTAGGAAATGTATATGGAGCCATAATTGGTGGGTTAATTTTAGGAATAGTGGAATCTTTTACTATGGCTTTCGTCCCCGGAGGTTCACCTTATAAAGAAATATTTGCATTTATCGTGGTTGTACTTTTTTTGCTTTTTAAACCCTCGGGGATTCTTGGTAAAAAGGTTATTGAAAAAGTCTAATTACTAAACAATTTATCCTTTTGTCCTTGCAGATTGTCCAAAATTAGAGATAAAAGGGAGGCGATATAACAAAAGAAAAAATATCAAGAAAAGTATTACTAAAATAAAAATGGAGGTGTATTTGTATTAAAGAGATCTAATATTATTGATTTCTTGAATACCAGAAAAATGAAAAGTATAACAAAAAATAAAATGTATCTAATATTAATTTTTTCTTTGATTTTAGCATTTGTCTTGTGTCAATCAAGTTTGGTTTGGGCTGAAGCTAAAAAAGTAGTAAAAATAGGTTTTATTGATCCCTTAACGGGACCCACTGCTGATATTGGAATAGGAGCAAAAAATAGTGCTGAATTAGCTGTTCTTCAAGCGAATGCTTCAGGTGAATTTCCTTATGAGATAGAGTTAGTTGCTGAAGATGATGCTTCAGATCCAGCTACAGGAGTTGCTGCGGCTTTAAAGCTATGTTCAGACCCCGATGTAGTTGCAGTAATCTCTCATTTTAATAGTGCGGTAGCTTTAGCAACCGTGCACACTTTTCACCGCTTTGGTGTGGCTCAAATAATGCCAAGCAGTATACATCCGGATATTACCCGTGGGAATGATTATAAAGAGGTTTCTCGAATATGCGCGGATAATATAGCTGAGCATAATTTTGGAGTTGATTTAGTAGTGGACAAACTGGGAAATAAAAATTGGTCAAGTATTTATGATACTAGTAGCTATGGGGATAATTGCAACAATAATTTCAAGAAAGTTTTAGAAGAAAGAGGAGGCGTTTTATTATCCGAAGATGGAATTAGCGTTGGAACCAAAGATTTTCGTCCTATTTTAAATAAAATTAAGGAACTTAAACCGGAAGGAATATATTTTGGTGGCCTTACTACAGAAGCAGCTCTTTGTAAGAGACAAATGCAGGAATTGGGAATGGATGATATAGTTTTCTTTGGGGTAACCGGATTAGATTCCGAAACATTTAATGAGATTGCAGAGTCAGCTGCTGAAGGGACAATCATAGTAGGAAAATCAGCATTAGGTGAAGATTCTGATTTTGTGAAAGCCTACAAGGCTGCAGGTTTTAATGAGCCATATGAAGCTACTGGGCCCTATGCTTATGATGCAATAGGAATAATTTTGGAAGCTTTGAAAAAGGTTGGTCCGGATAGAAAGGCTATAGTTGACTATATCGCAGATCCAGATTTTGAATATCACGGAGTTATAGGATTGACTAAATTAGACGAAGATGGTCAATCTATTACTGGTGGTTTGGCTTTAAAGGTTTCACGGGATGGGGAATGGGTTCCTTGGTCGGAGTAGAATGATTACAAAATGTTAAAATATTTATGCTTGAAATTTCTTAATTATTTAGATGAAAGAGATTAGACAAATTCCCGGGGATTTTTTATTATTAAAATATCCTCGGGAATTTTTCTATTTTTTTAAATTGATTTTACAAGAAGATAGAAATAAATTTTAAATATATTAATTTAAATTATATAATCTTTATATCAATTATTTTATTATATAGATTTATTTCTAAATAATTCTAAATAAAATATTATTTTTGTAGAATCTAAATATTAGATGAAGTGGGGGAAATGATGAAGGTTTTTAAATTATGGCTGGATCCAAAAAAATGTAAAGGATGTTTAAGGTGTGAATTAGCTTGCTCTTTTCATAAAAGTGGACATAAATTCTTTAACCTGGAAATATCCAGTACAAAAATTGCAAGAAATAATAATAATAAAGAAATAATAATGATGATAGATGAAACATGTGATCTTTGTGAAAACGAAAAGGTTCCTCTTTGTGTTAAATACTGTCCTTTTGGAGCCAGGGGGATAATAAAATGAAAAAAATTAATAAGAAACATTACGGCTATGCAGGCAATATTTTGCGAGTTAATCTTACTGATAGTAAGGTATGGACTGAACCAACGGAAAAATATGCGAAAAGATGGGTAGGTGGGAGGTCTATAAATACATGGATACTTTTAAATGAATTAAATCCCAACGTAAAATGGTCTGATCCAGAAAATTTGCTTACTTTTGGTGTTGGTGTATTGGTAGGTACTCTAGCCGGAGGTGCATGCAGGGTATCAGTTGATACAAAAAATGCTTTTAATAATGGAATGGGTTCAGCTAACGTGGGTGGATTTTTTGGTGCTGAACTTAAATTTGCAGGATTTGATAATATCATCATTACCGGAAAGGCTAAAAATCCTGTTTATCTTTGGATACATGATGGAGAGGTAGAAATAAAAGACGCATCTTCTATATGGGGTACAACTACTTGGGAAACAGAAAGAGAAATCCGTAAAAATCTGAACGATGAACGAATTAGAGTGGCCGCAATTGGTCCAGCAGGTGAAAATCTAGTTAAATCTGCTTGTATTATTGCAGATAGAGGAAGTGCTGCTGGTGGTTCAGGGTGCGGGGCAGTCATGGGATCAAAAAATCTAAAAGCCATTGCAGTTCGAGGGAAGCAAAATATTGAGATAGCTCAACCTGATAAATTTATTGTTGCTGTAGATAAAGAAATGGGCAAAATAAACAAGTGGCAATTAATTAAAGAAATTCGAGAAAAGGGTTATTATGGTGCAATGGGAGGGCGACTGGACTCACCTTCCTGGGAACAAGGATATAGACCGGTGAAAAATGGACAAGATGAACATTGGGGGAAAGATAAAATAGCAAAAATCGCTGAACAAGAAATAAAAAAATACCGAAAAGGGACTGTCTCTTGTTTTAGTTGTCCTGTCTCTTGTAAACCTTGGATGGATATTAAAGAGGGAACATATAAAATACAGGGAGAAGGTTGGTGGAATAATTCCGCAAATTCTTATTGTACAAAAATTGATAATACGAACATAGAAGCAGCGATATATGCACATTTATTAACCAACCAATTAGGTTTGGATGGAGACAATGCTGCCCAGGCAATTTCCTGGGCTTTTGAATGTTACGAAAAGGGCTTGATAACTAAGAAGGAAACCGACGGCCTGGAATTAGTTTGGGGCAATTACCAAGCCATGATAGAAATGCTTAAAAAATTGGCTTATCGGGAAGGATTCGGCGATTTTCTAGCAGATGGTGCCTTAAAGGCTGCGAAAAAATTGGGCAAAAATTCTGAAAAATATGTTATCCATGTTAAAGGTCAAGACTCTTTGGACGGAGTTAGAATTAACAAAGGATGGGGATTTGCAATTATTTTATCACCTGTTGCAGGCAGGCATTTACGAGGAGGTTTAAACGGTTTTTGGCTTAGAGACGATAGACCTGTTAATTCTTATGAAAATGTGCCAGAAGATTTATATTATAATCAGAAAAAAAAGGCAATCCAAGACATGCTGGGCTTGTGTAGTTATGTATATGGGCAGACAGTAGATGATTGGGTTGCTTTATTTTCTAGTGCGACAGGAAGATTACTTTCTAAAGATGAGTTTTTACATATTGGATTGCAAACTCATGACTTAGAAAAAGCTTTTAACACGATTCATGCTGGATTTGATAGAAGTGATGATTATCCATGTGAAAGATATTACAATGAACCAGTAAAGACAGGACCTTACAAAGGAGAGCATCTTGACCATAAAATCTGGGATAGGATGTTGGATACTATTTATAGATTACACGGGTGGGATATAGAGACTAGTTGGCAAACCAGAAAAGGGTTGGAAAAAATTGGTTTAGGTGATGTTGCTGATAAGTTAGAAAAAGAGAACAGATTAAAATAATCACTATTCAATTATGTATTATTGGCTAAAATTGATGTAGCACTTGGATATAATAGTTATTTTAATAATTGCTAATAATAGAAAGTAAAAAATGTTTTATAAAAAAATCAGAAAATGATAAAATAAAGATAGTTAAATAGTTGTTGGAAATAACTCATTTGATACGAATATAACAGAAATAAATCAAAAAGAGGGTGGTTTGGTGGAAAAGCAGCAGTTTGAATTTATAGGTAAAAGATTTGATATTAAAAATATTGGTAAAGTGACCGGAAGAGAAATTTATTCTTCCGATGTAATTATTCCCGGCCAATTACATGCGGTTGTTTTGAGGAGCCCCTATGCTCATGCTGAAATTAAGAAAGTTGATTACACCGAAGCGGAAAAGATGGGGGCTATATGCATTGGTCCTGATGACATACCGGATGCTCTATATAATGAACGAATAGTT
>DASRME010000032.1:0-3845 GCA_035648095.1 Atribacterota bacterium
TTTAAATTTACCGAAGAGATATCAATCAGTGGCTCGTACATAAAAGAATTGAAATGTATATTTTCTGGAGTCATAAGGTTCACTTCTTCTAGTATAGGTAAATTTTTATTTTTTGGTTTTATAACTTTCATTTTTTTTATAAGTTCTATCGTTTGATTACGTTTAATATTGGAAACAAAATTTGGATCATTAATTTCACTTATCATATATTTTTCTGATAAGAGTCGAATCGCGATTGCTAAAATTAGTTTTGTTTCTAAATTAATGCATTCGCCAAGAGGTAAACATGCTTTAGCTTGCTCGAAAATGATATCAATGGCTTTATCATCTTTTTGTAAGGTACAATTTTTGTTAAAGATTGCATTATATATTTTTAAAATGTCAGATGTACGAATTGATTCGGTATCAGCTTTAAAATGTAATAGGCTTGTTAGTTTTATAAAATCAGGGTCGTCGCTTCCTTTAGTATACTCTATAAGATTTCTTACGAAAGGAATTAATGATACAAATATTTTAAGATCTTTATGATATTTACTTTTCCATATTTTTATAAATCTAGAGGGATTTAAATACTCAGAGGGTTTAAGTTCAAGTTTCAAATTGTCAATTAAAATCATATATGTTGAATCCCTTGGTATGCTCAGTCTACTTTGAATTGTACGAAAAAAATCAAAGTTATGTGAGAGAATAATTACAAAAAAACTTCCACAATTAATAATTTCATCAAGATATTGGACTATCGCATATTTATTTTTATAATCGAACGAATCTGCCAAATCATCGATTATTAATAAGCAATCATCTCCATCAATTTTTTTTCTTGCCTCTACCTCAAAAATAATATCAAGAATATATAATGCTCTTTTTTCACCGGTACTTAAAGAAAGAACTAGTTCAGATCTTGGAAGCTTCTTTTTGTTGTTTTTATCATTGTATTCAAAAATTATGGTTGGTGCTTCATCTTTTAAAATAACATTCTCTTGATTTACTACAGATAGTGTATATGGAACACAGAATCTACTATTAAATATTTCTACAACACGTTTCCATTCAGTAGTTTCCTTTTTTGCGTGTTTGATAATTTCTGCAATTGATTTTTTACCCGCGTTGTATAAAGTAACAAGATTTGAAAGCTCTTGTTTAATTTGTTTTAAATAAGAAATCCATATTTTCTTTCTATATTCAGGTAGATTTTTCAATTCTGCTAACATACTTGGTTCGTTTTCTAAAAATTCTCGAAAGGCTTTTAACTCTGCATTTTTAGTTAATGTTTTGTCAATTTCGTTAAACCGTTTTTGAAGCTCTTTATCGTTAAAAATTCTTGTAACTTCGTCGTTTAATATTTTCTCAAATTCCTTGGAATTATCAACCTCAATCAGATTTCCATCATTATTCAATACAACTTTATGATCTGCTTCAAAGTATTTATTTGATTTTAATTGCTTTACGACATCACTGGCATTCGTATGATTAAAGATTCCTTTTTTAAAAAATCCAGACGATTCGATAAGTTCATTGTATTTTTTTACATATTCATCAATTTGTTCTTTTGATTTTTCATCATTTAGAAATTCCACTATTTTGGGATTATAATAATTCTTATATTTTCCTTCTTTTATCAACGGTTGTTCCTCATTATTTATTTTGGAAAATATCTTTGCATAACACTCCAGGATATCTGAGAAACCAAACGTTTTACATATTTCTCCTTCTACGCCTGCTTTCATTCCTGATAAATTTCGAAGTTTTATTTTGACTTCCTCATTGCTTGTATTAATTTCCTTAAGTGTATCTTCATATTTTATTCTTAGATCCTTATTTGCCATTAATAAGGATGTTTTTTCTGAAGAATATTCTGTTTTTTCTGATTCAATTACAAATATTTTACTTGGATCAATTTGTGAGCCAGTTTCATCAGTAATTTGGCAGGTGGTAATTCTATCTTCGTATCTCGCATCTTTTGGATTTAATTTCTTAGAGATATCTAAAAATGTTTTTGCAAAGGATGTTTTCATTGTTCCATTTGGTGCATAAATAAGATTTGATCTCGATTTTTCAAATGAAAAAGTATGGTTAAATTCATGAATGCCGTAACAATTTTTTAGATTCATAATTATTTTTTTCATTATCCTGCTCCTCTTCGCACACCAAGGCGACTGACTTTTTGTAAAAATAATAGAGACAAACACTTATTTATCGTCTGAAATTTCAAGTTATTTTACCTTAGGCGGTTTTATTGTGTTCTTTAATAATATTTTTTATTTTGCTCTTCCAATTTTTGTGATGAGATACTCTATGAAAATTATTGCCAAAACGACCTGTTAATAAATCAATTCTACTTTTTGTGCTTAATTCTTTCCAGTTCTCATACATCACATAAATTGCATTGCCATATTTTACATTTTCGAAAATAACCAATTCTTTGTTTAATAATGCACCAAAATATCTTTGAAAACCACTTGAACCATACACTAATTTAATTGGATTTAATTTTGTAAAGAAATTATATCTATCTGTGGCTGTATCTATTTGTTTATTCGTGGGTTTTGTATTTTTAAATATTCTTTTAATTACCTCATCCATTGTACCAGGCGGTAAAATTTCCCATGACAGTTTTAATGTTTGCAAATAATCAGAAAATGTTGAACCTGCTTCAACCAAATCAGAACAATAAATGTTTTCCTGTAATAAGTTAATAGATTCTAGTGCCCTTGATTCAAAATCTTGAGATTCTTTATCCAATACTTCGCTCACTTCAAATTTGAAGGTATACATCTCTGATTCGTTGGATGGATCTAAACATTCAATTTTTATCGTTGATAAACGTGGTGCAATAAAATCTCTTTGATATCTTTCTTTTGACCAAGTTACTTCATGCGTACCTTTATATCTATCGCCATAGTTTGGCGCCTCAATAGTTGTTGAATAGGTTTCCTTGGGTAAATCATATCGCTTAATAATTTCCCCATTACTATTTATATAGCTATATTTTCCTCTTCTTGGTTCTGGAATTATTTCTTTTGGAAATTCAAGTTGATTTTTATTTACAAATATGTTTAAGTGTCTTAATATCCCATCTTGTATGTTATTTTTTGAATAAGTTTTCAGGAAACCTGCGATAAAATACCGTGATTTAGATTGTTTAACTTTCAGAATCATTTGTTTGGGTATTTTTCGAAAATTTTTTTTAAGCATATCGTCCTCCAAAATATTTATTGCCCACCCAATATAAGATTGAGTGTGGAAAATCTAAGGGGTCGGGTCTTCACATTTGATATATATGCTTCTAAAGACTAAACTCCCCTTTATTTTATTCTTCCCAAATGCTTTAATAAAAACAAAAAAGACAGAGCAAAAAAAATAACTCTATTACTTTCTTACTCTGTCTTTTTACCTGAAAGATTCTTCCTAGAAAATTAGGAAATAGTTCTTTTAGTAAACTCTGTATGGGATTTCCTAAAACTTAGGAATTGCCCCTTCGGTGCTTTTTGGTATAAAGCTCTCCAGAGTTCTGTCCGGTAACGGTCTTTTTGCCTGAAAGTTTAAATACTTTTGGTATCTTTCCTCTTCGGCTCTTTTTCTCTTTTGTAAAAAAGAAAAGGTCTCTCCTGTTACCCTCATACAGGTTATGATATTTAGTTTATATATTATATATACTACACTTATTTTAAAAGTCCTGCTTTTTTTGAAAAGTTTTTCGTTTGGAAACAGTAATTGCCAGAAGATTCCCGTTATTAAATGATGTTGGAGTCCTATGGTGACTCACAGGACACCACGGATAGTGTCCCCTAAAATGCTCTCTAAAACAACTTTATATATAAAATAGTAGCAGTACTATTCCAACC
>DASRME010000033.1:0-3046 GCA_035648095.1 Atribacterota bacterium
CCTTCCAGGCCTGCAACGATAGCAGCCACAAGAGGGCCTCCCATAACAATAGGGCCTATCCCTGGGATTATAAAAAAAGCAGAGCCAAACAGGATGCCCCAGAATGCGCCCCAGAATGCGCCCAACTTCCCCCACTTTTTCATCCTGTCACCAGTATTATAATAGCCTACTACATCCTCTTCGGTATGATAATCCTTCCCCACGATAGACAGTTTTTTCATGTCATACCCGGATTTCTGTAATTCTTTTATGGCCTGATCAGCCTCTGTGTGTGTATTGCAAATGGCAACAGTTACATTTTTTATAGACATAGTTTAATCCTCCTTATTTATTAATACAGTTAATATATTTAATTATTTAAGTTGAATGATCCCTCCCAATAGAAAAGGGATTCAAACCATTTTGTATGTTCTTCTTTCAAATGTTCCACATGATCTATCAATTCATGTAAATGCTTATGTATTCCCTCTAGATGTTCGGTCATATGCTTGATTTCTTTCTCCACCATATGCTTTTTTCCTGGATACTGCCTCAAGTCTTCCAGAGCATGTTCCGCAGATTACCTCCTTTTATTTTTAGTTATGCCTTAACTTCCCACCAGCCATTCAATTTATAAATTACATTTTTCACTTTTGGTGGATGTCATATCAATTAGGTATTTTTAAATTTTTTTAAAAATTATATCCAATGTCAAGGGCTGACCACAGAATAAAAATCAATACCTGTTCTTCACTTACTGACTAATCTGCTCGATCAACTGCACGAGTTTAGAAGCAAATTCGTTGTTCACTTTTTTATTATTCAAAATGGTCTCACAGGTAATGCTTTCTCCGTAAAATTTCTTGTTGGCTCTTACATCGGCATGAATCATTGAACCGGTCAGGGTAAATCCGGCATAGATACCCTTGCTATAAGAGTAAGCGTAGATGGAATCGTTTAAATCAACAGCAGCTTGCAAGGAATCACCTAATGGTCCCGGGGCAATGCTGATATCGGCTCCGATTTCAAAATCAGTACCCTTAAAGGCAGCCAGACCTTCATCTTTAAAGATAGGAGGAATACGAGCAATTTTTTGAACTCCGGGGCAGAAGATAATCTGGATAGACTCTTACCACCTCCGCAAGGGTGTGCGGTCTGATAAAGCGAGTTTTCTGTAAACTTAGTGCATTATTTAATTATTTTTTTAATTGTACTCATGTAGGGTAAACATTTCAGGTATAGTATATTACAACATGCGCGAAAACACAAAAAAACTACTTATACTTGTAAAACGTTTAACCTGTCCCTAGCCGTCTACGACAAGTATTTAAAGAGGTTTATTCAATTAAGTAACAAAAACTAATCAATTTTTGCCTTTTTAACTAGATTTGCTTACCTGATTTCCTTTTACTGCTACAAAACAGGATAAAGGTTCATAATCAGTAAAATATATGGTCAATAGGTCAGCCAGTATTTCATCGTCAAAGATAGAAGACCTGTATTCTACTAAAAGTATACTCTCAAGATTGATTTTTCGAATAATATCTCTATCTTCTATCTGATAGTTGCGAATTTTTATACTCATTGCTTCCATATTGATTAATCCTATTCCCCCTGTGCATTGAAACCCTCATAAACACTGGAAGCCCATATCGTATTCTTTTCTGTTTCCCTGGCTGGTGGTTATGGTTACTCATGGTAAACTTTCTACGGCAAATAATTCATTTTTCCGAATAGATGATTCGAGTAAATTTTTTAGTAAGGGATTCTTTAATTGACTTTGATAAGATTTAAGTGCTTTTTGCTTTAAATTTTCTGTTTCTTCCGACAACATCAATCTTTCCCATCCTCCATCAACGCTAATTAAACTAATTGGCGGTAGGGTGTATAAGTCGGAAGCATATTTTTTGGGACGAGGATACAAATCGTGATGAACTAAGTATTTATAAGCAATTTTTTTGTTTGGAGAATATCCCAATATTTTCTCTACAATTTTGCCGGTGGTAGCATGGTCTGGATGCTTATCGCTAGGATGGGGGTAGAGGATAATATCGGGATTGCAACTGTCTATTTGATTTTGAAAAATTTTTTCTATTTCTGTCTGACTTTGTTGAGCAAGCTTACCGTCCGGATAATTTAAGAAAACCAAATGATCAACCGGCACCCCCAAAACACTGGTGGCGGTTTTAAATTCCGAGTATCGCAAATCTTTTAAACCATGTTTATTACCATCGGTAACTAAAACAATTTTAACCTCAGCTCCTCTTTGTACTGATTCGGCAATATAACCGCCGCAGGCAATGGTTTCATCATCGGGATGAGGCGAAAAAACCATAACTTTTTGGTCTTTCTCCGGCAGCTTTACATCATTTAAAAAATAAATGGTCAACTGTGGCATAACCGGATTTGTCCTAATATACCAAAAAATTCCAGCACAAATAATCAAAACGATGACTAAAATAAAAGCTTGGATTTTACGGTTATTTTTTATTTTTCTTAATAACTTTTTCATAAACCTTTTGGACCTTTTCAAAACTTTGCGAAATTCGATGATCTGAAATGATTTCAAGCGATCTCTTTTTCATTTTTTCCCTTAATTTTTCATCATTCAATATGGTAATAATATCTTTCGCCATTAAATCGGAATCTCCGGGTTTGAATAAATAACCGTTTTCACCATTTTTTACTAATTCAGGTAAAGCTCCTGCATTGGCAGCAACTACCGGAAGACCGGCAGCCATTGCTTCAAGGGTAACGATGCTCTGTGTCTCAATAGCAGAGGGAATCGCAAAGACTGTTGAAATTTGATAAATTTCTTCAAGATCACTTGACTGGTGATCAACTCTGCCTAAAAAATGAATGACCTGCTCCATACTCATTTCTTCAGCCATTTTTTTAATGTTTGGCAATTCGTCCCCTATCCCGGCAATAACAAAATGAGCATTTGTTTCTTTAATCACTTTTGGTATCGTCTTCATCAGCACTTCAATACTTTTATCTTTATCAATTCTACCCAGATAAAGCACGATCGGATTCATAGGCAAGTGAAATTTTAATCTAATGGAAA
>DASRME010000034.1:0-6067 GCA_035648095.1 Atribacterota bacterium
GCCAGTATCTTCTCCCAATTTTTATCTATTGGTCTTCCCTTTTTTCAGGAATGTGATAAATCACTAAGCGGTTCTGCGTGAACAATTGCGTTACAGTTAACTTTTGACTCGATTACTCTTTCTACTTTTTCTGAAATATCATGCGCTTCAACCAAAGTGAAACTATCCCTCAACAGTATATGTAAAGTTACCTCTTTATATGAACCATAATCATGTATCTTTATTTTATGTACCATTACAACTTCAGGGATTAAGCAGACAGAATTTTTTATATCTTTTACAATATCTTCTTCGGGAGCTTCTCCTATTAATCTAGAAACAGAACCCCATAAAAGATTTATACCTGTATAAACTATCAACATAGAAATACCCACACCAAACACTGAATCAACTCTATGATAGCCAAATTTTGATGAAAGTATTGAGATTGCAACTAAAATCATGGCTATGCCATCAGTTTTATGATGCCATGCATCAGCAATTAAAGCTGAAGAATTGACCCGCCTACCTAATTCTGCAGAAAATTCTGCCATCCATTCTTTGAATAATGATGAAAAAATCATAATGAAAACGACTAAATAACTACCCTGAACCATTGAATTTGCTAAATATCGATGATATGAATTTATTCCAAACTCAATACCTACAATGACTAGTAATATAGCAATAATGAGTGTTGCTAAAAACTCAATTCGCCCATGACCATAGGGATGCTTTTCATCAGCAGGTAAACTTGAATATTTAAACCCAAGCAAAACAACTAATGAGGAAAGAACATCAGAAGCAGTATGGGCAGCATTAGCAAGCAAGGCAATACTATTTAATGATAGCCCAAATAAAAACATGATAGCTGATAAGGCTAAATTACATATTATGCTTAACCAGGCTTCTAAATAAGCATATTTCTTTCTTAATTCAGGATCCATATTATTTCTTAATAACTTATTCTCTTTAAAGAAAATAAATAAAATACAATCTACAGTTTTAAGAATAAAACGCTTCATTTATTACCTCTCAATTAAATTTTTCTAGTTACATTTTTTATGGCAATAGCATCAATTTCTAATTTCGCATTCCTGGGGAGGCTTGATACTTCAATACATGAACGTGCCGGTAGATTATTTTCAAAATATTTACTATATATCTTATTTACTGAAGCGAAATTCTTTATGTCTTGTAGATATATAGTTACTTTTACTACATCTTCTAATGAACTACCTCCCGCTTCTAAGATCGCTTTTATATTTTTTAATACTTGCTCACTTTGCATTTCAATATCACTATCAACAAACTCATTGGTTTCTGGATCTATAGAAATCTGACCGGAAAGGAATAGTAGATTTCCTGTTTTTATTGCCTGCGAATACGGACCGATAGCTGAAGGTGCTTTCTGCGTTTTAATGATTTCCTTTTTAATTTGTATTCGCTTCCTTTCTTTATTCATTCCACACTCATTTTAGAAAATCTAATAAATTATTTATATTTTACTACATTTATTGTAAAAGTTATTTATTTATTTAAAATTATTTGTATTACTTTCGAGTGGTGTTTATACTTTCTACTCTTTCTTATAGAAAATAATATTATCTAATCTTTTTAAAACATAAAATTTTGCAATTTTTGTTAAAAAACTTTTGACTTTTTTTAAAAAGCATGCTATGTTATAAAAAATTTAATATTTATTGCCTCACTTTTCTTAAGTGAGGTAGAGGCGCGAGCAATAATCAGTACCGATGATGAGATGAGCATCTTTGAATCGTCAGGAAAGGTATTCTCGCCGAAGTGTAAAGATAACAGCTCTAATCTTTATGCTGGGTTTATGGTTAAAAACCATAAGACTGTCATCAGAAATTGTACCCTGATTTCTGATGGAGCGCTATCTCATCTGATGAGAAAAATGGGAAAATCTTTAATTGTTTGATTAATTTCGGGCAATTGATGAGCATAGCGCTTATCAATTGCCTTTTTTTATTATACTATTTAAAGATATTTTATAGAGCAAACTTCTAGATTATCAAGGTAATCGATATAACAAATTTGTCTAACTATTATATAAGGAGAAAAAATGAATAAACAAAATACCGCAACTTCCCAAATAAATCGTGAGGGCTTTTCCCTAAATAAATCCGGAAATTTAGAATTTGACCGATGTGAACTTGAAAAGTTAGCCCAAAAATACGGAACCCCCTGTTATATTTTTTCTGAGAATATCATCAGAAAAAAATGCCGGGAATATGTCACTGCTTTTTCCCGAAGAAAGATTAATTTCGAAGTGAACTATGCTGGTAAAGCTTTCTTGGTTAAGGCTCTATGTAGCATCCTAAAAGAAGAAGGTTTGGGCCTGGATGTCGTTTCCGGGGGAGAGCTCTACACTGCCCTTTCAGCGGATTTTCCTCCAGAAAAAATATTTTTTAACGGGAACAATAAATCAAAAGAAGAAATAGCGTTTGCCCTCAAAGAAAAGATTGGCACTCTCATTGTAGATAATGAATATGAACTGGAAGCAATAGAACAATTAGCTGAAAAATTAAATATTAAGGTTAAAATAATGCTTCGCGTAACACCAGGTGTTGATACTCATACCCATAAAAACATCCAGACTGGTCAGGTAGATTCAAAATTTGGAATTAGTATTAATAAAGTTCCCGATTTTATGAAAGAAGTTTTATCTAAGAAACACCTTATCTATGCGGGTATACATTGTCATATTGGTTCTCAAATTTTTGACTTATCTTCTTATGTTCTTGCCCTTGAAGAAATGGTAAAACTGATAAGAAAAATAAAAAGCCTCTGGGGGATAGATTCTCCAAACCTAGATTTAGGTGGAGGACTGGGAGTAAAGTATCTTGAATCTGATACACCACCTTCTATTGAATATTTTGTAAACTTAATTGTAGATACTTTAGAAAAAGAAACAAGAAAAAATGATATACCTATGCCCAAAATCTTAATTGAACCGGGAAGATCGATTATTGGAGAAGCAGGAATAACCATTTATACTATCGGTGCAATAAAGGAGATAACAGGCATTAAAAAATATTTGATTGTAGACGGAGGCATGACAGATAATCCTCGGCCTATCCTTTATAATGCTAAATATGAGGCAGTTATTTTAGATAAGATTGATACCGCTTCTAAAGAAATAGTCACTATAGCCGGCAAATGTTGCGAATCTGGAGATATCTTAATTAGAGATTTAAAACTTCCCATAGCCTCTTTGGGTGATCTTCTGGTTGTATTCTCAACCGGAGCCTATCATCACTCTATGGCCAGCAATTACAATGGATTGACAAAACCGGCAGTCGTACTGGTAAATAATGGCGAATCTGACCTAATAGTGAAAAGAGAAACTTATGCCGACCTGGTAAAAAATGATAGAATGCCAAAATGGTTTAAATAAAAAATAATATAAAGGTGATATTTATGAAAATAATAGTAAAATTTGGCGGAACCAGCCTTCAGAACCCTGAAAGAATTAAAAAAGCCGCTCAATCAATCATTCAACAAGCAAAAAAAGGATATGAAATAGTAGCAGTTGTCTCAGCCATGGGTAATACCACTGATACATTAACTTCTTTACTTAAAGATTCTGTTAAAGATTGTATTGAGGATAGAGATTATGCTGACTTTGTTTCCATGGGAGAGCGAATAAGTGCCAGAGTTCTGGCAGCTACTATTAAATCTATGGGATTTTCTTCGAAATATCTTGACCCTGCAGATAAGGATTTTCCTATTATAACCGATGCAAATTTTAATATGGCCAAAATACTTTCCGTCGAAAGTAAAGAAAAGTGTCAGGAAATAATTAAGCCATTATGCGCAAAAGGGATTATTCCTATAGTATGTGGTTTTTTAGGCAGAAGCTGTGAAGATGGAAGCATCACTACTCTTGGCCGGGGTGGTAGCGATATCACTGCTTTTGCCCTGGGAAACTTTTTGGAAGCGGATGAAGTCATCATCGTCACTGATGCAGTGGGCGTGTTGAGTGCTGATCCCCGGATAATAAAAGAACCAGTAACCTTAAAGCAAATAAGCGTGGAAGAAATGGGAGTCCTTGCTGAAGGTGGGGCAAAAGTTTTACACCCACAGGCCTTAAAATATAAGACGGATAAGATGAAAGCAAAGATAATTCACTTTCAGAACGGAAACTTAGCCGCAGAAGGAACAGAAATAATAGGGGCTTTTAAAAGTAAATTAACTCTTTTCAAAGAAAAACTGACTATGCTAACTATCCTGGGAACAGAAATTTTTAACACTCCAGGACTATTAAAAAAGGTCATTGATCCTATTTCCGATAACCATATTAGTCTATATGGGATTTCCATCGGCACAAAACATATTGGAATCTATGTTATGGAGACTTATACCCAGCAATCTTATGATTTAATTCATCCTATCGTCATTGAAGATGAGAATTTAAAATCAGTAACTTTAAAAAATGATATCGCATTAATTATTGCCAGAAGCAGAGATTTTATTGAAACACCGGGTATTATTGAAAGAATTACCCGTCCTCTGGCTCAAAATAATATAAATATCATTGAAATGACCACTATCAAAACAGATATTTTAATTTTTTTAGAATGGAAAGATAAGGAATTCGCCTTTAAAACAATTAACAAATCACTGGAAGAGGCGGGAATTGTGGTAACTAACGACTAAATAAAAAGGAGAAAAAAAATGCTTAAAGGATCTTTCGTAGCTATGATCACCCCATTTACAAAAAATGATGAGGTCGATGAAAAAGGAATAAAAGAGTTAGTGGAGTTTCATATCAAAAATGGAACAAACGGGATTGTCCCCTGTGGTACTACCGGTGAATCCCCTACTCTTTCTCATGAAGAACATAAGAGAGTTGTGGAGTTAACCATAAAAGCAGTAGCAGGAAGAATCCCGGTCATTGCGGGAACCGGTTCAAATTGTACTAAAGAAGCTTTAGACCTCACTTCTCATGCTAAGGAAGCGGGAGCAGACGGGGTTCTTATAATCACCCCTTATTATAACAAACCAACTCAAAAAGGATTATATCTGCATTTTAAAAAGATAGCGGAAGAAGTAGATATTCCAATTGTAATCTATAATGTCCCTTCGCGAACCGGAGTAAATATGTTACCTGAAACATTAGCGGAGCTGGCTGAATTAAAAAATATTGTCGCAGTAAAAGAAGCCAGCGGAAATTTAGATCAGATGACTGAGATCATTGAATTATGTGGAAATAAAATTACTCTTCTTTCTGGAGATGATAAATTATTACTCCCCGTTTTGTCTATCGGAGGAACAGGGGTAATCTCAGTAGTAGCCAATATTATCCCCCGGGATGTTTCCAATATGGTGAGAGAATTCGAAGAAGGAAATTACCAGAAATCTAAAGATATTTTCTTATCTAAAGTCTATCCATTGAGTACTGCTATGTTTTATGAAACCAATCCTATCCCGGTTAAAACCAGTGTTCAACTCATGGGATTGCCGGCTGGTAATTTACGTTTGCCTTTAGCTCCGATAAGTGATAAAAATTTAGTTAAATTAAAAGCGGACTTAATAAAATTCGGCTTGCTGGAGGGATAATAAATGATAAAAGTCATTGTCTGTGGTGGCTGTGGTAAAATGGGTTCAAAGGTTGCGCAATTAATTTACCAAAATAAAAATATGGCATTAACAGGAATCATTGAATCGCCATCTTACCCTGGCATAGGAAAAGATTGGGGAATGTCACTTGGTTTAGGAGAAACCCGGATATTTATTAAAGATGATTTGGAAGAGATCATTCAAAACGCTGATCAAATAATTGAATTTACCAATCCGCAGGTTTCTTTAGAACATTTAGAAATTGTCTCTAAATATAAAAAAGCCATGATTATAGGTAGCACCGGATTTTCTGGTGAAGAGATAACTAAGATGAAAAATTTATCTCGAAATATACCTTTTCTATTCTCTCCAAATATGTCTTTGGGAGTTAATCTGCTCTTTAAACTTGCTGCTGAAACTGCCGCTGCTTTGGGGGATGATTATGATATAGAAATAGTAGAAGCCCATCACCGTTTTAAAAAAGATGCCCCCAGTGGTACAG
>DASRME010000035.1:0-2435 GCA_035648095.1 Atribacterota bacterium
GATTACCCATGCTCCTTTATCATATTGAGATAAAGCTAATTCTTTCCCTTTTACCGGGTCAGCAAAGGCTTGTCCAGTATCTCCGGCATAAGCAGAAAGTACCTGGCACTCCGGATATACATAATGGACACCAGCTATATAGCCTGCTTCAAACCTATTAATCAATGCAATATCCATACCACCTACAAATCCAACCGCATCTTTACCATCTTCTTTAGCTTTTAAACCAGCAATCATACCTACTAGAAAAGAACCATCCTGTTCCTTAAAGTTTAATGATACTACGTTAGGTAAATCTGGGATATATCCGTCAACAGAAGCAAATTTCGTTTCAGGAAATTCAACTGCAACAGTTTTAATAGCATCATCAAATAAAAATCCCACTCCTATTACCATATCATAACCCAACATTGCAAGGTTCCTCAAATTTACTTCTCTATCGGCATCTACTCCTGGTTCCAATTCGATACGTTTAATTCCAAAATCAGCTGCTGCCCATGACAAACCTCGGGATGCTGAATCATTAAATGATTTATCTCCTTTTCCACCAATATCAAATACTAACCCAACTTTTAGTGGTTCTGCAGAAAAAACTGTCGAAGAAAGGCATAAACCTAAAATTATCGCTAATACTACTGCCATTAATAAATTCTTTTTCATTTCTGAAATCTCCTTTCAATTTTTTAAAATACTTAAAATTCCAGTTTAAATTTTGCCCTGTTAAATATTTTATTTAAAAGGGCTCATGCAGTCAGAAAAATAATTCAGCTATCACCTCCTCAAAAAATAGACTTTTCTTGAAGTGTTAAAATGATTAGATATTTTATGTTCTTAATATAATAATACTACACCGATTTTCTTTTTCCTGCTTAAAAATAAAAAAATATTTATTATTTATCATATTTATCAAAATACTCTTCATTGGAAATTAATATTTTTCTTGGATTTCGTCCATCATATGCCCCAACAATTCCTTTTTTCTCCATGGCATCTATCAGACGAGCGGCTCGAGTATAACCAATTCGAAGTTTTCTTTGCAGTATAGATATTGACGCTTGTTTGCTATTAATAATAATTGATATAGCTTCGTTAAATAATTCATCTTCTTCCTCTTCTTCTTTTTCTTTAAGCAGATTATTATTCTTTTTAAACTCTAGTACTTCTTGTTCAAACTCAGGAAAGGGACCATTCTTGGTTAAATAAGATACCACATTCCTAATTTCTTTTTCTACTACAAAAGCCCCTTGGGCCCGAATAGGTTTGGATGCACCAACTGGGGAAAATAACATATCACCATTTCCTAATAATTTTTCAGCTCCGTTAACATCTAGTATAGTCCTTGAGTCAACCTGGGTAGAAACCGCAAAAGCAATTCTGGAAGGGAAGTTTACCTTTATTGAACCGGTAATAATATCTACAGAAGGACGTTGAGTGGCTATAATTAAATGTATACCAGTCGCCCTGGTCATTTGAGCTAATCTACATAATGATTCCTCCGCCTTTGCTGGTGCAGATAACATTAAATCAGCTAACTCATCAATGACTATGATGATATAAGGTAAAGGATCATTATCATTATTTATATTTCTAACATATTCATTATAACCATCTAAATTTCTGACCCCTACTTCTGCAAATATTTTAAATCTTTTTTCCATTTCGGAAATCGCCCAGTTTAACACTTTAATAGCCTGACTAGCATCGGTTACGATAGGTATTAATAAATGCGGAATGCCATTGTAGACATTTAACTCCACTCTTTTTGGGTCGATCATAAGAAATTTTACTGCTTCCGGGCTTAGTTTGTAAAGAATGCTTAATATTGTATTATTGATACACACACTTTTTCCTGATCCTGTTGCCCCTGCAATTAATAAATGGGGAAGTTCGGTTAAATCTGCGATGATAGGTTTACCTCCAATGTCTATTCCCAAAGCAATAGGTAATTTAAATTTACCATTTTGAAATTCATTACTTTGTAATACTTCTTTTAAATTAACATTTATTCTTTTACGATTAGGGACTTCGATTCCCACCGCATTTTTACCGGGAATTGGAGCTTCTATTCTGACTGAAGCTACTGCAAAAGATAAAGCGATATCATTGCTTAGATTAGTTATTTTAGATATTTTTACACCAGGAGCAGGATGAATTTCATATCGAGTAACAGTTGGTCCATGAATAACTCCAACGACTTTTGCATCAATCCCAAAATTATTAAAAGTACTTTCGAGTTTTTTTATATTTTCTTCAATATTTAATTTAGTATCCGTTTTATCTTCTGCTAACGCGTCAGAAAGTAGAGACAAAGGTGGAACTTGATAGTTTTCTGTTTTAGATTTTTGTTTTAATACTTGGGAATCTTTATTGATAATTTTTTCTTCTTCTAGTTTTTTTTCTTTTTTCATTGTTTTTTTAAATTTAAATATTTTTTT
>DASRME010000036.1:0-8274 GCA_035648095.1 Atribacterota bacterium
TAATTATTTTTGGTTTATTAGGTTACTTTATGAGAAAAGCAGGAATGCCACTTGTTCCATTAGTATTAGGTTTCATCCTAGGTGGAGTTGCTGAAACCAATTTAAGAAGTGCCATTCTTGCTCAAGGTGATTTTTATAAACTAATTACAAGACCATACTCTGCATTATTTTTAGTAGTAGCAGCAATTTCTTTAAGCATGGTATTGTATCAGAGGTATTTTAGAAAAAGTAATACCTAAGTATTAAATATCAATACATCGTGAACCTTTCTTAAGGGCATTATAACATCAATACATTGTGAACTCTAGAGATCGATCTTTGATAAATCAATAGAGCTTTTTGGTAATGGATAAGGATATTCCACTATTAATTTAGAATCATGATATATGGATAAAATTTCTTTTCCTGTATCAATAGTAGCCCAGGTATATTCATGCTCTACATCATCAGGCATAATATATGGTTCTCCAAAGATATCTAAAACACGATCACTCCTTATGAAACGGATAAGATGTATATATCCTGGAGAAATAGCTAACTTTTCAGGAAGCCTAAAAGAAGCAGGTAAAAGCTTGATATCTCCGGAACACTTTTGGTTAGGGGTCATGCCTTCTAAGGTACTATAACGATGATTCTGAGTATGAAATAGCTCAAACTCTTTAGCTCGTTTGTAAAGATGATCAAAGTCTTTAAAATACTGGGTCCGAAAGAACATCTTGTCAAAGACATTCTGAAAATGTTCGATAATCCCGTTCCTCCAAGGTTCAGCCAGAGGAATAAAAAGAGGTTGTATCCCTAAATGAAGACAGAGACGAATGACTACCCCGAAAGAGTGAGGGTATTGATTGCTCCCTCTCATAGGTAATTGATTATCCATCTGCAGATAGCTGGGTATACCTAAAGTGTTCCAGGAACATATTAAGGCCTTGGTAATAGCCATCCTGTTTTGTCTACGGCCAGGATTTATACTATTGCGGCGGTCATAGGCATCGATGATATTCACTGAATAGAACCGCCCATCTTCTTTTAGGTATCTAGGTCCGACGACATCTAATTGATGTAGGTAATTACTTCGGGTAATCGCTAAAGAAGGATAGTTGACCCCTTTAGGAGAATATTTAGTTCGCTTGTGCACTAAATTATTTCGCTTAATGATTCTATTGATGGTAGCAAGGGAAGGAGGAGTTTCCCCTTCTTGCTTTAAATGCCAGCTAATATTAAATGCTCCAATTTGAGCATAAGGGTTTTTTTCTAAATGTTTTCTGGTTTCAATTACCGTTTGTTCCATGATTTTATCGATCCTTTTAGGACTTTTGTGGGGTGTACAAGAATGGCCTTTAGACCAATCTTCCCCATCCCATTTATAGCGTTTTAACCATTTAAAGAACCAGGTCTTACCTTTACCAAGACTCTGATAGATTTTTTTAGTAGATTCGCCGTTTTTATATCTTTTTATAGCTTGTTCTCTTAATTGCTTTAGGTTCATACCGACCTCCTTTTTTAAGGTCAGTATAGAACATTTAAATTATCAAGTTCACGATGTCTTGATACAAAGCACCGTTAAGGTTCGCGAGGTGTTGATATTTTTAAGTTCGCGATGTGTTGATATTTGTCAAATAGTCGTTAGTATTAAATTCAAGATGCAAGATTATTCAATTGACTAATTCCCCGATTGGCCAATTGACCAACTAAATCAGTCTACCAGCTAATTAAACTGATAGTAACTATTTTTAGTTTTTGGTTATTGGTTTTTAGATAAAGAAATTAATTTGTAATTTTAAGTTGTTAGTTCTCGGTTTAGTTTGAATTTTAAGTTATAGCTTTGCGCTTTTAGTTTTTCGTTGTATGTTATACCAGTTATAAGCTCCACTCTTTCCGCAATTTTTCTTGACTATATACTAAATACTATATACTAAATACTAATTTATTTAATATAATTTCTTTTCCATGACCAATGCATCTTCTTTTTTTATTTGATAATAATTTTTCAATAACTTCATCACTTTAAATCCATATTTTCTGTACATGTTTTGTGCGATATAATTTGATCTTCTTACTTCTAAAGATATTTTTTTAATTTTACAGGTAATTGCCATTTTTTCGATAAACCCTAAAAAAGTTTTTGCATATCCCCTTCCTCGAAATTTTTCAGCAACAGCAATATTGGTAATGTGAAAACCGGTTCTTTTTTGCCAAAGACCAAAATAACCTATTATTTCATTGTTTTTCTCTAAAATAAAATATCTAGCATATCTATTTAGAGTTAATTCGCTAAAAAACATCTCGTAAGTCCAGGGAACAGGAAAAGATTTTTTCTCAACTTCTAAAACTTTTTTTAAATCATCTATTTCCATAGATCTAATAGCTGCCTGTGTAAAACCCTTGTTAATCATAATTAATCACTCATATTTTTTCTCCCAAACAATTTCAGCCTCAGACTTCCTCAAATAAAAAGGAGAAAGTTTAGAAATATCATCTTCCTCTTTTTTTATTAATTTATTTAAACCTAAAAAAGCAACATTGGTAGCCATCGGTAAATTTATTTGAGAATCGATAAATAAAGCATCTTTACCTATTTTAATTTTAATATTATCCCGATATCTTTTAATTCCATCTCCTAAGAAAATAATTTTTTCTCTTAAGGGAGAAAGTCGTGCAAGCAGACTATGGATATCTTCACATTTATAATCCATAATCCTATGAAGGCTCTCCCCTCCCCGAAATACAACATCATATATTTCATCTTTATTGGATTCTAAAATAGGGCATATTAAATTTGGTATACCTGCTAAAGAAAATGCCATGGCCTCTAGGGTGGGAATTCCTAATAGAGGTAGTGAGCAGGCATAAGATAAGCCTTTAGCAACACTTAAGCCGATTCTAAGACCGGTAAAGGAACCCGGGCCTATGGAAACTGCAACACCGTGAATTTCTTCTATTTTTAAGTCCATTATTTTAAACAAGTCTTTTATCGCAGGCATTAAAATAGATGAGTGTTTTTTCCTCAAACCATTCATAGTATAATTTATAAGAATATCTTCGTCTTCTATTAACCCTATATTACAATATTTAGTAGAAGTATCAATTCCTAAAATTTTCAATTTTTATTAGCTCCTTTAAAAAATTATCAAATTTATGCCCTTGAGGAGTGAAAGAAATTATTCTTTTATAAAAATCTTTAAATTTTATATCGATCTTTAAATATTCTTTTGGCAAAAGTTGTTCAATCTTCTCAGCCCATTCAATAACTGTCAAACCCTCTCCATAAAAATATTCCTGGTAACCCAATTCTAAAATTTCTTCTGCATTATTCAGCCGGAAAAGATCAAAATGATAAATTGGAATTTTACCTTGATATTCATTTATAATGGTAAAAGAAGGACTGGTAACATAATCTTTCACTTCTAATTCCTGAGATATTCCTTGAATGAAACAGGTTTTTCCTGCACCTAGCTCACCATAAAAAGCCAGTAAATCTCCCGGTATAACTATTTTTCCTACTTCTTTCCCTATATTTTTCGTTTCTTCAGGACTTTTAGTAATAATAGTTAAATTCATTTTTGATCTATTCACCAATTCTCCTATTCACCCATTGATCAATTAAACTAATCGTTAGTATATGGTTTTTCGTTTTTAGACAAGATTGCTTCGTCATTAAACTCCTCGAATAGCGCTCTATTTTTATAGATTCCCACTTCCTGCTTTCGTAGAACCTACCCTTTTCATTCTGAATTCAGGTCCTGATTGCTGGATTCTCTACGAGACAGAAGATACGAATTAGGCTTCTGACTTATATTTTCTTCGCCATATGTTATCTATTCAATACTCGATGCTCATTGCCCTATATTCTTTACAATAATTTTTCCCCTAACATACTTTTAATTTTATAAGGTTTCCCATTCTTAATAAATAACTTAGGCACTCGTTTTTTATCGGGCATATGTACAACTTCATAATTAATGGTTTTAATCTTATTAGCTATTTCTTCTATGGTTATTTCTTCTTGTTCTTGTCTTCCCCAAAGTACCACTTCGTCACCTATTTTCACTTGGGGAAGATTGGTAACATCTATCATGGTTTGATCCATGCATACCCTTCCGATTACAGGAAAACGCTTTCCTCTTACTAAAACCTCTCCTTGATTAGAAAGCAGTCGATTATAACCATCAGCATAACCTACTGGTAAAGACGCGACAACTGTTCTTTTTTGCCTGGTAATATAGGTTCGACCATAGCCGATATATTTTTTCGCGGATAATTCTTTTAAAAAAACTATCCGTGTTTTAAAAGTGTGGGCCGGAATCAGCCTTACAGTCTTTTGCACTTCTTTGGAGGGATAAAGTCCATATATAGAGATTCCCGGCCTTACTAAATCCAACCACATATGGGGTAAATCAAGAAGTGCAGCACTGTTACTTACATGTTTTATCGGAATTCTTATGCCTTCTTTTTCTAAAAAAGTTAAAACCTCCATAAATTTTCCAAATTGTTTTTCAGTATAGGACTTATCTTTTTCGTCGGCAACTGAAAGATGAGTAAAAATGCCTTCTATTTCTACATTTTTTAAAACCTTTACTTTTCTAATAAAATTTAAAACATGCTTAGGAAAAATTCCAATCCTTCCCATACCGGTATCTACCTTAAGATGAACTTTTACTATTTTATCCTGTTTAAAACCTGACTCAGAAAGTTTTTCTATCATTTTATATTCACTCACTGTAGGAGTTATATCATATGATACCAACAATTCTACTTGTTCTTCCAAGGTTAAGCCAAGGACTAAAATAGGAACAGTAATCCCGGTTTTGCGGAGTATAATGCCTTCTTCTAAACGAGCAACCGCCAATCTGCTGGCTCCATTTTTTAAAAATACCAAAGATGCTTCCAAAACATCATGCCCGTAAGCATTGCCTTTAACTACTGCCATCAATTCTTTTTTTACACCTATTAATTCTTTAATATTTTTTACATTGTTTGCCATTGCATCAAGGTTTATTTCTACCCAGGTAGGACCTAATAACTTTTGCATAGTTTAATTTTCCCTTCCTTTTATATCGTATAGAGCACAGTAATGAGTAATAAGTAATGAATAATATGGGGTACGATACATTGTATCTGTAATAATCTTTGAGAACCTCTATCCTTTTTCTTTTCTTTCACTCTAAATTCCCGCTTTCTTGAGAATAACGGAAAAGTGTGTATTTTTATGCTCTTCGATATTATATCGTGCTTATCTTCACTCATTACTTTTTACATATCACTTATTACTGCATCTTCAAAACTCAAAAAAGCCTGGGGTACTTGAGATAAGATATCACCTGCAATCATGCCTCTTTCTCCTTTGATATCTCGGGCTAAATTGCCCGCCAGGCTATGGATATAAACCCCGATTATTGCTGCCGAAAAATTATCAGCACCCTGAGCTATTAAACTGCAAATTATCCCAGTAAGAACATCCCCTGAACCTCCAGTAGCCATTCCCGAATTATCGCCAACATTAATATATACTTCCCCTTCTTTATTGGCAATAATTGTTCTAGCTCCTTTTAAAACTACCACAATTCCATATTTTTGAGCAATTTCTCTGGTAATATCTATTTGGTTATTTATAATATAATCTATATCCTTATTTATAAGTTGAGCCATTTCTCCAGGATGGGGAGTAATCACCAGTGGAACTTTAGTATTTTTCAATATGACAGGATCCTCACTTAAGGCATATATTGCATCAGCATCAACAACCAAAGGAACATTAGACTTATTTATAATTTTCCTTACCAATCTTTGAGTCTCCGATTGTCGAGAAATACCAGGGCCTATTCCTAATACGGAAATTTTTTTCATTAATTTTAAAATTGTTTCTTCTGCATCTTCTCCTAAAGACTGTTGTATCGTTTCGGCAAGAGGAAGGGTAATCACTTCGGTTAGTTTTATTTCCATTATTTGATTCAAACTTCGAGGAATTCCTAATACTACAATACCCGTTCCACTTCTTATCGCTGCTTCGCTAGCTAAATATGCTGCTCCGGTCATACCAACCGAACCAGCTAAAATTAAGACTTTTCCAAAAGAGCCTTTGTGAGAATAAATTGCGCGAAACGGTAAAAGTGATTTGACTATCTCTTTAGTTACCATATTGGTTTTTATTTTCTTATCTTTTAAAAGATAAGAGGGAATACCAATATCTTCAACTGTTACTTTTCCCGCATAGCTTGCACCAGGAAAAATCAATAAACCAATTTTTGGTAAGGCTAAAGTAATAGTATGAGTTGCCTTTATGCATGGTCCTTCAATCTTTCCCGTATCTGCATTTAACCCCGAAGGAACATCAATTGCAACTACTTCCTTGTTAGTCATATAAATAGAATCTATTATATTAGCTTTTAATCCAGTCACCTTTCCTTGTAATCCGGTGCCTAATATAGCATCAATAATTAAATCTGAATTTCGTATGGTTCTTTGTATTTCTTCGAGTTTCACTGTCTCTGTTTCGATCAATTCAACTCCCATTTTTTTAAGTATATTTAAATTTTCTTCTACTTCGCCTCTTATTTTATTAAAAGAGGTCAGAAGAAATACTTTTACTCTCACTCCAAAATCATAAAGATGGCGGGCAACTACAAAACCATCTCCACCATTATTACCCGATCCAGAAAAGATAATAATTTTTTTTAATCTTAAATCAGGATAAATATTTTTCAGACTTTGAAATATTCTGATTCCAGCATTTTCCATCAAAATACGTCCGGATATATTATTTTCTTCTATTGTTTTCCGATCAATTTCTCTCATTTGTTGACTGGTAACTACTTTCATAAGATAACTCCCTTGAATTAGTCGTTAGTGAATAGTGAATAGTCGTTAGTTTAAAAAACAAGTTGCTGTGTTTTTATTAACTAATTAACCAGGTAACCAACTAACTAGTTAACTAATTTTTAACTAGATACAAATCAGTATTAATTTTTATATGTCAAGTGTGCCTTCAAGAACTACTTGGGCAATTGCATATTCTTTGGTATGAGAAATGCTAATAAAATATTTGCTAACTCTTTTTGTTGAAGCGATATTTTTTAATTTTCCAGATGTTTCAATGATGGGTTGCCCTAGGTCATCATTTTTTATCTCAATCTCTTTCCAGCTAGCCTCTCTTAACCCCAGTCCAAATGATTTTAATAGTGCTTCTTTGGCAGCAAACTTTCCGGCATAAGATTGATATTTCTTGTTCTTCTTTTTTTCACAGTATTCTTTTTCCAAGGAGGTAAATATCCTTAAAACAAAATCGTCTCCCCACTTTTTAATTATTTTTTCTATTCTTTCTATTCTAACTAAATCTATTCCGCAACCTATAATCAATAATATTATTCCTTTTTCTTACTATTTTTAGCAGTACATTAGTAAGTATTTTTAAAACTCTCTATAATAAAAATTGCCCTCTTTTATCTTTCCTTTTAGCCATTTTAATAAATATTTTTTCACTATGTTTCTGCTAACGGGTATTAAAAGAATAAAACCTACTATATCTGTAACAAAACCGGGAGTAAGAAGAAATACCCCTCCGGCCAGGATAATTGCTCCTTGAATTAAGTTGTCTCCTGGCATAATTCCTTCGTTTAAATCGTTTTGAATCTTCTTTAAAATCATAAAACCTTGATCTTTTACCAGGTATGCTCCAATTATCCCGGTTAAGATAATTATGCCAATTGTAGTCAGGCCCCCTATCTCCTTCCCCACTTCAATTAGAACATATAATTCTGTTGCTGGTACTATTAAAAATAATAATAATAGTTTAGTAAAAAACATCGTTTGCTCCCAATCATTATTAATCTGATTATTTTAAGAAAGTTTTTTAATTTACCTTATTAAATACTAAAATCTAACTTAGGTAAATTAATTGTTCTTCTATCAATATACTAATTTATATAAAGCCTAAAATAAAAATCAAGCACGCATATATTCCTCTACTTCTCTCTGCATCTCTTTGGATATAGCTATAAATTTCCCCTTTGCCTCGGTTAATAAAGTACCATCTTCTGAACGAGCTTCTGCTTGAGCCTCAATCATTCTGCCTAAATCTTTAGTCATCTGTGCGGTAAAGATAATTTTTTCACCTACCAGGGCTTTTTTTCTGTATTTGATATTTATTTCTACGGTCATGGTCATAACATCCTTAGTTATAATTGCAGTTCTGCCCATTATCTCATCTAAAATAGAAAACAATATTCCTCCGTGAACAATTCCTTTAAAGCCTTGATGTTTTGATTCGGGAATAAACTC
>DASRME010000037.1:0-2418 GCA_035648095.1 Atribacterota bacterium
TGTTTTACAAAGAAGTTAATCAGTCCTCGTAGCAATCTTGGCGCAATATAGTCTTCTGATTTATATAATTCATTTTTCTCAAGATATGACGCAGCTCTATACATACAAGTATAGTCTGCTGTTCTTGATGATTTACTATCAATTCTTCTTGCTTTTTTCCTCATATATCAATCATTCTTTTCACACCGAATTATTTTTAGTTATTTTGATATCACGCTCTTTTTTATATAGAAGATCCGGGGCCTATCATTAAAAAACATTAGGATATTCAAATAACTTTCTTTATACAAGAATAAATTATATCGACAGAGGAAGATTTGTGGCTTCTGGCGGCTTTTAAAAGGCTTTCATCACCAATTAATATCTTCTTTTATTTAACATTAAACCAACAACCTAATATTCACTCTATTTTCCAATGCCTGCTGAATGCCTAAATGTTTTTTTATTATCCCATCGCTTCCATAGTTTTGTCAATTCTTTTGAGGGCTCCGGTCAAATCAAAATTCTTACGCTCTTCAGGTGCTAACACGTCAAACAACTCTGTTTCAATACGTGAATTCATATCCTTAATTTCTTCATCTGACCTGCCGAGGTTCTTCTTATATTTACCTAAATCTGTATCAGCATCATCCTCTTGAAGTTTCTTTTTAAACATGGTTATTACTTCTTTATTGGTTAAATCGAATTGATTACGCAGAACAAAGTCAATGTCATAGAAATCCCGGGGAGCTATAATTTTTCTTATCGCACCTGCACGTAATTTTTCCGCTATAAGTTCATTTAAAGACAAGCAGTTAATTTGACCACCATCAAAAAGTGGATCTCCTGTAAATGGATGTAGAAAAACGTGTTGTACCGGATGTTTTTCTATCGCATCAAGCGGATTAAATCTAAGCCCGATCTCTAATTTAATTTTTGCTTCTACCTCGCGTAGTGCTGATTGGTACACAAAATAAAATATATACTGCTTAGACTCATTACGTCCGGGATTACCAGCATCGTCTAATCTCATACCAAACTGTTTAATGAATTTTTCAATTTTATCTTTAACCGGTTGGATACATTTACGTCTTTGATCGCGCATAGCTTCATACTGTGGTAATATCATACTAAAATCAAGATCCTCGCTTAAACGATAATACGCATAGTACACCTTGTTAAGGCAAGTTCCTCCTTTAAAAACAAGATTTTCGGAAAGCTCATGTATTCGCGAGAGAATCAAGGTTAAATAATAATCTTTTTCAATGAGGGGTAACAGAAAACCTTTTTTCTTTGATGCTCTTCCTAATGCTTTGATAAATTCATCTTTATTTTCGTGAATCATTGACTATAACTCTCCATTTTTTATTAAGGGTGCCTTTGCGCGAACCGTTAAGAGAACCGATAGATGTCTTTTCAATGCTTTTTATGAGAGGCCTCAAAATATTTTTAGAAACTCCGGCATCATCAAGTATCAATCCAATTCGCTTTCTGGTCTTAATATTAGGAAAGCAAACTGCATATTCGACTAATTTTTTTATATTACATTTATCGCTATTTACAATTTCCGTAAATATCTTGGAGGCGTTCATAATACCTCCAACAGGTTTATTAAAATAAATAAGGTCTATGAGCGTCCTCTCTTTTGAACTGATGTTTATTTCTTCATCTTTTACTTTTATTCTTTCTATCCCATACATACGATTTTCCATTATCTTTATAAATTTATAAGATAAGCCGCAAATTATCTTTTCCGTACGCTTCGTGGTATTTAGAACGTACACAGTTTGAAAAAGCTGCCCGGTAAATCCGTAATAGTTAAACATGGTCGAATATCCGATATAGTAGTTTTTCTTCGGAAAAAAAAGCGGTGGAATAAGCAACTCATCTACACCCATCCCTTCGGGACCTGCTTCAAGAGGTGAAAAAACATATACACCTGGTTTTATTGGTGAAAGTATTTTTTTCTTTTTGAGCCTAAAAACAACTTGCTTTCTATCCTCCGGTGAAAGATTAAATAATTGGTCCATATCTTTCGCCGTAACAATAGCTTTTTTTTCATAGGTCAAACGAGCCACAATATTCGTCTCTATCGGTCCTAAAATCTTATATGTATTTTTAAGTTTCATAGGTTATCTCCAAAATAACTTACCGTACTCTTTTTTACATTGATATTTTATCACAATAATCGGCAATGTCAAAATAAAGAATAAGAATAAGAGCCAGCAGAAACAGGGGGAAGAAACAGGGGGACGGTTCTCTGTTTTATACTTTAAAGATCTTATTGACCGTCAATCCGGTCAATCTGGATACTTGCCTTAATGAGCACCCATCCAGTTCTTTTAGATATTTTAAAACCTTGTCTTGAATAATTGTAGGCGCATTTTGCAGGGTGGTTAATTCTATATGATATTTACTTAATACTATATATCGTATCTC
>DASRME010000038.1:0-7039 GCA_035648095.1 Atribacterota bacterium
AATCTAATCTTCTTCCATGGCATGTTTACATAAACAAGAAGGGGTCAATATTCCCACTAATTTTCCCTCTCTTACTACCGGGACTATTCTCAGATCTTTTCTAAATATCAAATCTGCTGCCTGGGTCCTACTGGTATCTTCTTCTAGTGAATAGACTTTAGTAGTCATAAATTCTTTTACCGGTAGATTAGCAATCTTTTTAGCTTGCTGGGAAAACTGGTTGAAATCAGGGATAAAAGATGGATTTTGTAATTCTTTGTAATAACCCGGCAAAAAGGCCTTGGCAATATCGCTTTCCGTGATTATTCCAATGACATTTTGATCATTATCTACAACCGGCAACCCTACCATACGCTTTCGGCTCATAATCTTTACGGCATCTTTTATCGGGGTATCGGCAGATACGGAAGTCAGGTCTGGTATCATAACTTCTTTTATTTTCAAGGTTATCTCCTCCTTGATTGGTAATTTTTCTTAATTATATTCCTTTTTATGTTTTTGGCAAGCCTAAATAGTCTTTAGTCGCTGGTCGTTAGTATTTAGTGAGAAAAATATAGAGAATAAATCTAAGATATAAAATGAGATCGCTTTGGTCGTTTCACAATGACAGAAAAAAAGATGGGTTTGATGAATCGATCTCTTGCAACTGAAAACCTAAACCTATTAAATTAACGATTAAATTGACTGGTTGAGAGGCAGACTGGCAGAATGGATAAATTTTAACTTCATAACTTGCATTTAAGACTAACGACTAATTTGACAGGGTAACTAATCGATGAATAAAAGTATTTTGATAAAAAAACAAAAATTTTATCTAATTTTAATAAAAAAAAGAGGATTTTTAAAAAATTTGTAGAATAAGTTATATATAAGAAAAATACGTATCTGAATCTATACTTGAAGAAAGGAGGGGCAAAAAGTGAAAGCTTTGTTATATGGTGAAATTCTCTGGGATATTATAGATAGCAAACCTTATATTGGTGGTGCCCCCTTTAATCTTGCTGCTCATCTATCAAAAATGGGAATCAACTCAACACTTATTTCTTCTGTAGGCAAAGATGCTCTAGGTAAAAAAGCCCTAAAAGAAGCCAAAAAACGGGGTATTAATTCTACATTTATCAAAGTTCATCCCGATTTGCCTACTGGGATAGTTAACGTAAGTCTGGATGGAGCAGGGCACCCTACTTATGTAATAAATGAGAATGTTGCCTGGGATAATATTATTTTAGATCAAAATTTAATGGATGGTTTGGGAAAAAATGGGTGGGAGGTATTCTGTTTTGGAACCCTTGCTCAACGGACCAAAGAAAACCGAGAAATACTCACTCAAATTATCTCTCAAGCACACCCTCATCATATATTTTATGATGTAAATTTGAGACAAAATTACTATCAAAAGGAATGGATTGAAAAATCCTTGTGCCAGAGCTCGATAGTAAAACTGAACGATAGAGAGACTCTTATCGTGTCTGAGCTCCTCTTCGGTGAGGCATTAAAACAAGAAAATTTTATTCAGCGAGTTTGCCAGGAATATGACCTTTCCATCGTCTGTATTACCCATGGCAAGAATGGGTCATCTATTTATTGTGATGGCAATTTGGAGAAAGTAGCAGGTATAAACGGACCTGTAGCCGATACCGTAGGAGGTGGAGATAGCTATAGTGCAGGTTTTCTGTTTTCTTATTTATGCGGGACCAGTATATATGAGGCAGCAGAGTTTGCGGAAATGGTAGGTAATTTTGTGGTATCCCAATCCGGCGCAGTACCTAAATATCCCAAATGGCTGGAAAAAGAGATAGAAAATTTGAAATATAAAATAAAAAGATGACAGGGCGAACATGACAGAGAACTGTCCCTGTCATAAAAAAAGGAGGATAAAACTATGAAATTAGAAAGCCTTGAATTTGAAAACAATGGATTTATTCCAGAAAAATTTACCTGTGATGGTGAAGACATCAACCCCGGCTTGATTATTGAGGACATACCGGAAGACACTAAAAGATTAGCTCTTATTATGGAAGATCCTGATGCTCCAATGGGAACCTGGGTGCATTGGGTGATATTTAATATCCACGTTACCGATGTGATAGATGAAAATACCGCACCAGGCACTCAAGGGACTAATGATTTTAGGAAATTAGAATATGGAGGCCCTTGCCCTCCCTCAGGTACCCACCGTTTTTTCTTTAAATTGTATGCTCTCGATGAAAAACTTCATATAGAAGAGGGCTGCAAGAAGAAGGAACTGGAAGAAGCCATGGAAGGACATATTTTAGCTACAGCAGAATTAATTGGCCTGTACCAGAGAGCAAAAAATAAAGAATAAAAGGAGTTAGAGATGAATAAAACAATAAAAATTATAATATTTTTAGGGTTAATTTTGTTTATTAGTGTCAATATCTATGCCACCGAAATTGAAGTGAAATCAGAGATTAGTGAGATATGTGTCTATACTGATTCTGCTTTGGTTAATAGGGTTGCCCATCTTGAACTTGAGACGGGAACTTATAAAGCAATTTTCACTGAGATTATTCCCGAGGTTGATGAAAATTCTTTAAGAGTATCCACAGAAGGAATGGCGGTGATCAGGCTTTTTGGAGCACAGGTTAAAAGAGAGTATTTAGAAGAGGTACCTTCGGAAAGGATTCAGCAATTAAAAGAGGAAATTCAGAGATTAGAAGATGAGATTACCCGAATACAAAACCTGGAAACCATACTTATGGAGAAGAAGAAGTTTTTAGATTCAATCACTCTATTTTCTGACGAACAAATCCCCCAAGACTTGATTACCAGTATGCCGCAAATAAGTGACTTAGAGAATATTCTTATTTTTTTGGATACAGAGTTAAAAGATATCTACACTCAGACTTTAGATTGTGAACTTGAGATGAGAGATTTAAATAATAAGCTTGAAACTTTAAAAAGAGAATTGTCCCAGGTATCCGGAGTACAGAGTAAACTAAAAAGATCAATTATCGTGGAGCTGGAAGTTTTGAAAGAGGGGGCCACAGATTTGAAAGTGTCTTATCTGGTAGGAGGTGCTTCCTGGAACCCGATATATGATGCTCGAGCAAATTTTGAAAAATCTGAGGTTGAATTAGTTTCTTATGGAGTAATTACACAGGTTACCGGTGAGGATTGGTTGGAGGTAGATTGTTCTTTATCTACAGCTAAACCGAGAATCGGGGGAAGCATGCCTTATGTAGCCTCCTGGTTTTTAAGACCATATCAGCCTGAAGTAATGAGAGATAAAGTATCAGCACCATTAGCAGCTACTTATCAAACCGAAGCATTTAAAGAAGAAGCGGGGGCGTTAGAAGAACCAGCAGAATCAGAGATGAAATATGCCACTGCCGAAGAAAAAGGCATTGCTGTAATCTATAAGCTTCCTTCCAAAGTAAGTGTGAAATCTGATAAGTCTGAACACAAATTCCCCATTTCTTCGCAAATTTTACCAGCTGAGTTTGAGTATTCGAGCTATCCCCGGGTTAGTCCATTTGCTTATCTTGGTTCCCGGGTTACCAACAGTAAAGGTCTTCAATTGCTCGCTGGCCGGGTAAATATATTCTTGGAAGGAGATTTTGTGGGATTTTCCGGCATTAATAATATTGCACCCAGTGAGGAGTTTGATCTGTATTTGGGCATTGACGAGAATGTTAAGGTAAAAAGAGAACTTTTAGAAAAGAAAGTTGATGAAACCCTGATAGCCGGGATCCCCTCACGAACCAAGAAAACGACTTTTAAATATAAGCTTACTGTAGAAAACTACAAGTCTAAAAAGATTAAAGTAAAATTATTTGAAGCTATACCAGTTTCCGAAGACGACCGCATTAAAATAAAGATAGACGAGATAAGTCTCGAACCAGGAGTAGAAGACTGGGAGGATCGGAAGGGAATTTGGTTATGGGAGTTGGAATTAGAGCCTCAGCAAAAGCAGGAAATATTTTATACCTTTACCGTTGAACATCCCCGGGACATGCAGGTAGAGGGATTGTAAAGGGAGGCGATAAGGCAAATTTATTTTTAAGTGGCGCTTATAGTATGAATTAAAATTAAAAAAAGAAGTCCAAGGAGGAGTCGTATGTTAAGAACAAATAAAAAAATATTAATAGGGACTATAATTTTCTGCTTAATATTATTTTTTAGCAGTATTTGTGTGGCGGGGATGAGCATACAGGAAGTGATTAGTAATATGCAAAAAACTTATGAAAAACAGATGAAAGGCATTAATGATTATACTGTCGTTCAAAAGGGTACCGGAGGAGTGGCCGCCTTAGCCGGAGAGACTACTATCTATTATAAGAAAGCAGAAATTAAAGGGGAAGTTATATACAAAACCCGTACTGAGTCAGAAGTCATGGGGATGGCCATGGTTTCGATTTATGATGGAAATTATACTTGGTCAAAAAATCCGATGACCGGGGAGGTAGAGAAAAAAATAGCTGAATATAATCCAGGGCAAATGTGGAAAAATATAGATCTGAGTAAGAGTAAATATTTAGGAGAAGAAGAGATTGATGGAGAGAAAACTTATATTTTACAAATTGATAATGCTCTTCAAGTGATGGGACTCCAGCAAGCAATGTCTCAACAAGGAGACGAATCAGGAGGATCTGCTGAAGCTTGGGGAAAGCTATGGATTAACAGCAAGACCTGGATGCCTGTTCGGATGTTTATGGTAATGAAGGTAAAACCAGGGGCAGTAGCCGAGGGAATGGCTATGAATACGGAAGTGACTACAGATTTAAAAGACTATCGGCAAGTTGGCACCATGTTTCACCCCTATCAGCTGGTTATGAATATGGCAATGGAAGTGGATACCTCCGGTTTAAGCGAGGAAAAGAAAAAAGAACAAGAACAAGGAATGCAGATGATGCAGTCAATGATGTCTGCTTTGGGTGGCTCTTCTACCATAGAAACTCTTGATCTGAAAGTCAATACCGGCCTTTCTGATGATCTTTTCGATGGAACTAAATTGGAATAATCGATTAGAGGGAGGGCGATTGAAGCCTTTATTATATATAAGAGAGAAATAAAAATATTTTTCCGATAATGAAAGAAAGTTGTTCCTCTTTGCGTATAAATAAGTGAATGACAAAAAAATTGTCAACAAAAATTTTAAGGAGGAACAAATACAAATGAAAAGTTCAAGAATTTTTAAGGTAGGAACAATCCTGCTGGTCCTGGCGCTGGCAGTAGGAATTTTCGCAGCTTTAGCTCTGGCGGATGGGAATGGATTAAAGGGAAATGGGAACTCTAACCAGGGACAAAACCAAAATTGTGAAGACTGTACAGGGAGCCCAAATAATGGAATAAATACTGGAATGGGCAATAGGGTAGACGCACCTGACGATGACGGAGACGCTATTCCCAACGGACAGGATTCGGATTATACACCGCATGAGTGTGATGAAGCATGTGATGGCACCTGTGACAGTGAACCTAAAGGTAGTGGCATGAGAAGAAATTCTTTAGATAATGTTTCTGGATTACAGGCTCATGTAAGCGGAATGGAAATGAAGACTATGACCATTGTAAAGATTGCTAATCTTTGGGGAGTAGATGCCAATCAACTATTAGAAGAAATCAAGAATGAATTTAAACTTAATAAAGAGTATAATATTAATAACACCATAGATGATTTAAGAGGAGAATATAGATTTTCACCTTATCAGATAATGGAAATTGCTGAAAGAATTAAAACAGCGTTAGTCGAATAATTTTTAACTATCAAAGTAAAGTAGCTAATTTGATTTAAAAGGAGATAACTCCCTTACTGATAAGAGTGAGGGAGTTATTTTTATTTATACCTAAAAAGGCTTTCAAAAAATATCTTGACATAATGATACAATAATGGTATCATTATACTAAATAAAAAACTAAGACTTTTTAAATGAGATAAATTATTATTGAGATTAAAGATTGAAGGAAAGGATGATAAGTGAAATTAATTACCCGAAACACCGATTACGCAGCAAGAGCACTTTGTTGTATTGCCGAACAAAAAGAAGAAATAGTTACGGTTAATCAAATGGTTAAATGTTTGGAAATGCCCAGGCCATTTTTAAGAAAAATACTACAGATATTAAATAAAGAAGGGTTGCTTAATTCCTGCAAGGGGAAAGGCGGAGGATTTGCTTTGGCTCTTCTACCGGAAAAAATATTTCTGATAGATTTAATGAAGATTTTTCAGGGACCGGTAAGACTGAATGAATGTAAATTTAAAAAAAGTGATTGTTCCCATATAAACGATTGTCTATTAAAGAAAAAGATAGATGAGATAGAAAAAGAGGTTATAGCAAAATTAAAAGCTATAACTATATCATCAATATTAAAAATAGGAGGTAAATGTAAATGACTAAGAAATTAGAGATCTACAAGTGTGAGATTTGCGGAAACATTGTTGAGGTGCTACACGAAGGGGTAGGAGCTTTAGTCTGCTGCGGGCAGGAAATGAAGCTGATGAAAGAACAGACTGCTGATCAGACTACAGAAAAGCATGTACCGGTAATGGAGAAGATTCCATCCGGGATTAAGGCAGTAGTCGGTTCTACCCTGCATCCCATGGAAGAGAAACACTTTATCGAATGGATTGAAGTTGTTACCGGAAAAGGTACTTCCCGAAAATTTTTAAAGCCGGGTGATAAGCCAGAGTCTCTATTTAAAGATGTAGAAGGATTGAAAAGGATTAGGGAATACTGTAATATTCATGGCTTATGGGTACATAAAGAAGATAAATAATACTGTCATTGTCGGGGCGTATTGCTACACGCCCCGACTTCTAGGCCTTTTTTCATTTAAGCTTTTAATTTTACAAAGAGGAGATAAGAAAATGGATTTAAAAGCACTTTACAGCATCAGTTACGGTATTTACATTGTCAGTTCGAAAAAAGAAAATCTCATGAATGGACAAATTGCCAATACAGTTTTTCAGACAACTTCCGAGCCGACTACCATTGCTGTTTGTATTAATAAGAAAAATTTAACCCATGAGTTTATTGCCAAAAGCAAAGTCTTTGCTGTTTCGGTATTAGAACAG
>DASRME010000039.1:0-2238 GCA_035648095.1 Atribacterota bacterium
CCGTTCCTTCTTTACCAAATCACAGGCCTGACGTAAGGAAACATGTGTAGAAACATGAATGACCCTTAAATTATCATCTGCTAACATCATGGCATAATTTTTTGTTTTAGTACGAGATGCAAATATCTCGGTATGACCGGCATAAGGTGAACCAGCTGCTTTGATTGCTTCTTTGTGAATAGGTCCGGTGACTACCGCATCTACTGAGCCTTCCATGGCTAAATCAATGCCCTTGTAAATGTATTCTAATGATGCCTGGCCTGCTTTCTCAGAGACTTTTCCATAATCAAATTCATCGAGTGTGATATTATTTAAATCGATGAGATCGATGGTGCCAAATTCTCCTTTTATCTCTTCGGTATCTTTAATCACATTCAACTTTAAATCTGAAGGAATAAATTTTAATGCATCATCTATCAGACAACGGCTACCGATAATCACTGGTTTTGATTTTTTATAAATCTCTTCATTCCCCAGCGCTTTAACTATAATCTCTGCTCCAATACCTGCAGGATCTCCGATAGTAATAGCGATAATTGGTCTTTTCATTGTAAAATATAATCTAGTCCACTATTAATAAATAATGAACTTTCCTCCATTCTTAATAGTTTTTTAATTTATTAATTAAATGATATAAGGTATCTTCTTTGCCGAATCCGCCTGCTTTAGTTACAATGTTTAAATGATAACTTTTATAATGAGCGATAGCCAAAGGAATGCCTGGTAAAAGTTCATCTATAACATTAAAATTGGATATGCCTAGCTCTTTGCAAACGCCCAAGGCTATATCCCCACCCGTTAAGATTAGATTCCTGACATCACTATTTTTTATTATTTTAGATATGAGTTCACCCAGAAAAGTTTTAATCTTAATCTCTAATTCTCTAAAACTAAGATGGTATTTTAACATCAGCTTTTTATTGATTGATTTCTCTTCATTGTAAGTGGCAGCAGTATGAATTACTAAATCCCGATTACCTTTTATAGCCTTAATACCTTCAGCAGCATCATTATCTAAGATTCTGTCTTTATCAGAAAAAACCTGTTCTAAATCTATTTTTAATTCAGTAAAATTTAATCTATTTTTAAGATAATTTATTTGATCTTCCATGATAGAATTTCGCGAACCCGCAACGACTATAACCGGACCTTTATTGTCTTCAATCTTTTTTTTGAGATCTTCCTTCTTATTATTTATATTAGGAAAATGATTGGCTAATCCTGCAGATCCCGAAAATAAAACTTGTCCACCAAACTGTAGGCCGCTTGCAAATATATCCTTTAAATGTACTTCATTGGTAGAATCAATTACTATTATTTTATTTCCCTTTTGAGATAATTCATTTATTTTTGATAAAATAGTTTCTTGCCCTTTAGCAACATCCTTTAAGTCAATCTGCCCAACCGGAAAATCGGTCTGTTTTTTTAATAAAAAGGGAATAAAAGAATTTTCCCCTTGCTCTAAATGATTGGATGAGTATTCACTTAACCCTAAAGGCTTCTGGTCAACAATCAGATAACCCCTTACAGTCATTCTTTGCTGAGAAGGTAAGCTAGAATTAAAAATACAAATATCTTTTTTTAAAATATTCATTATTTCTTCAATTTCTACGCCTACATTCCCTCTTAGGGTTGAATCTACCTTTTTATAAATCATATCATTTTCATTAATGTTTATATTTTTTAAGATATTCCTTAATACTTCTCTGGCTGTTTTACTGTCTGCCTCGCGAGTTTCAGTGTCCATGACAAAAACATCTAAATTGTCAGGAATCATTTTTGTTGATTGTTTATCCAATATTGATACCATTGTGTTATAATCTTTTTTGGCAAATTGTACTCCGGTATCATTAGCGCCGCTTAGATCGTCTGCTATGACATAAATCATGCATTTTACCTCAGTAACATAGTTTCAATTTTATTAGAAATAATAATGAATTACCTCTAAATTTATAATAGAAGCAATTTTCATGCCAGGTTTATTTCTACACAAGCGATTATCTTAAATTACTATACAATTTAAAGTAATTTTTAATTAATAAAAATTATATCCTCAAATAATAAATTTATTTTTAAAATATGAAAGTTTCACTATGAAACTGCTAAATAAATAAAAAATACTATTTAACCTTTATCTAATAAGCAAAAAATCCGCTATGTTTCATTATGTTATAGTTACATTATGAAACTGCGGACCTTAACATTCCCTTTAAATTATATTTATTTACTTTCCCTTAT